>JACPTI010000145.1 GCA_016192845.1 Acidobacteriota bacterium | reverse complement strand
GGACTGATGGGCACGAGACGTGACTTGCCGAATTTTCCGCAGCGCACGTGGACCACACACTCGACCAGGTCCACGTCTTGGTCTTGCAGCGAGATGAGTTCGCCCCGTCGAAGTCCGGTGAGCAGCAGAGCACGCAAGGCGGTCCCGTAGACCACGCCTCGAGGAAAGGCTGTGACATTCTGTGACATCGGGCAGCGCATCGCAGGCCAATAGAAAACGACTGGCCTCCTCACGAGACAGGACGCGGATCGGCACGCGCCGCCGCCGGATGCCGAGAAACCGTGACGGGGGCACGAAGGTTTCTGGCCGCTCCAGGACGAGAAACTTCGCGAGCGCTCGCATGACGGTGAGTCGGTGCGGACGACCGCCCTCGGTCCTGCCGGCGAGGTATGTCCGGACGAGCGCTTCTGAGAGTACGTCATCAGGCCAGCCGACCGTGAGTCGTTCGAACTCCGCGAGGAAACCGCGCTCGCGGATGTACGCGACACCGAGCGCACGGTGATGTGCCCGCAGTCGTGCGATGTGGGAGGCGAAGGGACTGGTGAGGGCGGTCATCGGCGCACCTCCATTTCGGAGAGCGCGACCGAATCGCAAACCTGCCAGATCGACCTGCGTGTAGCGACGGGTCGCGTCGATGGAGGTATGGCCCAGCACATCGGAGATGACGTCCAGCGCGACACCGTCTTGCAGCAGGTGCGTGGCCAGCGAGTGGCGGAGCCGATGGAAACCGCGCCTCGGGCCTGAATCCGCGACCCCTGCGGTCCGCAAGGCGCGAGCCATCACGGCCCAATGGCTGTTGCCGTTGGCGAACGGCGCGATGGGTCTCATGTGACGAAGAAAGATCTCCCGTGCGGTACAAGAAGGACGCCCATGCCGAAGGTAGTCCGCGAGCGCGTGATCGACGTCGGCAAGCAGCGGGAGCTCGAGCGGTTGCTGGGTCTTCGACTGGACCAACACGATCCGCTGCTCTCGCCAGTGGATGTCCTCCGGGCGAAGTGTCCGGATGTCCTTTGACCGCAGGCCGTAGCGGGCGGCCAATAGCAACATGGCATAATCGCGCTTGCCCAGTGGCGTGGAGCGATCGACAGCCCCCAGCAGCCTCTCCACCGTAGCCTTGTCCCACAGGGGTGGAGGCGCGTTGATGGCGGCGAGTCGCGGAAGCACGACAGCCTGGGCGAGATCGATCGCCACGAGTCCTTTTAGCCGGAGATAGCCGAGCCACCCGCGCAACGCGGATGCGTGGACCGCGATCGTCGCCCGTCGAAAATGACGCAACGAGGAGAGGTAGTCTCGAAGCACCGCTGGCGTCAACTGATGAAGCTCGGTGGTGCCACCGGTCGTTGTCAGCCACTGAACGAACCGGCCAAGAGCATTCTCAAGCTGATGGGTCGTTCGTCGGCCTCGATGCTGACGAACGAAATCGAGGTAGGAAGGAACCAGCGCTTCGTAGCGCACCACAGTGTGAACCGCTGACTCGCACATCGTGCACCTCCAATCCGTGAAGCCGGTAGAGCGCGTTCCGGCATCTGGAGGTTATGCGCGCGATGCGTCCCGAGTACTGAGCGGTCGTGAGGCGATCAGCGTTCTTTCGTTAGCTTGCTCCGCATAATATCTTGCTGTGGATATCAGCTATTATCTGCTGGAACGGATAAGCGGTGTGCGAAACCGCGCTCTGTGCGATTTTGCAAGCCCCTTGTGGACGCGTTCTGTGCGTCCACAGGGGCGTCAGCGTCCACGGCCCGTGGATGACGCAGGGATCAGCCTTGGGGATCCCGCAAGGAGGGACCGTCGATGCGAATGGTGTGGCACTGATGACGCAAGCGACTGAGGAGGGCCTCGACGAGCGCTTTGTTCCCCAGAAACGCTTGCCATTCGGGATAGTCAAGGTTCGTGGTGATAATCGTGGGCTTCCGGCGGTAGCGCTCCTCCATCAGCTTGAAGAAGATGTTGGTCTGTTCGGGTTTCAGATTGAGGTATCCGAGCTCGTCAATGTGTAAGACGTCGATCCGGATCAGCCTGTTGAGCAGCTGCCGCGTCGAGCGATCCGCGAGCGACGCATACATCTGGTCGAAGAGATCCTGGGCGCGCACGAAACACGCGCGATAGCCGTTCTGCAGCGCTTTCAGCAGCAGCCCGCTCGCCAAGCCGGTTTTTCCGACGCCGGTCGGGCCGATGAACACGATGTTCTCGGCCTTGGCGACAAACTCCAGGTCGGCTAGCGCGCGGATCTGCTTGGGCGAGACGCCCGGTTGCCGTTTGAAGGGAAACGACTCGAGGGTCCACTGCTCCGGCAGCTTCGCTTGTGTGATGCGCCAGGCCAGCGCGGTCTCCTGCCGATGGTGGTACTGCGCGCGCAGCAGCCGGGCAAGCAAGGCGCTGTAGGAGAGCTGGTGTTTCTCGGCATGCGCCAGCTCGTCGTCGACGATGGCCGCGATTTTCTTCAGATGCAGATTGCGCAGCAGCTGTTCGATCTCGTCGGTCATGACCGGGGCTCCTCATCGTCCTCCGACAGGAGGAAATAGTCCTTGGCGATCACGCGCAGCGTCAGGCGCTCGAGGCGATCGAGATCAAAGAGGCCGTACCGGTGCGCGAGCGTCACGGCCTGCAGCACCGCGGGGCGCGGATACTCGCGATAGAGCGCGAGCAGGCGGCGCAGCGCGAGTGTGCCGCGGCCCGCACTCCGCTGTTTGAGGGCGGCGGCATACGCGGGCAGCGGGGGATCCGCCTGGGCGAGCGCCTGTTCCTCCGGTGAGGGCTGTGTGCTGGGCCGCGCGCCGCGGGGCGGACGATGCTCGGGCACGGTCACGCGCGTGAAGGTCCGGCCGAGCACCTTCTGGTGCGACGCGACCAGCCGGGGACCGTGGTAGACGTCGATCCGATCTTTGGTTTCCCGTACCTCGAGCTGGCGCCCGATCAGCCCATACGGCACTGAGTAGCGGTGGCCGTGCACATTGACGTAGCCCTCGACGTCGACGAGGCGATGATGGAGCGCGTACACCTCCGGGATGAAGAGCGGCAGCGGACGGAGGTGGGGCTGTTCGGCGGCGAAGAGCTCCCGCGGACTCGCGTGCAGATGCTTTTTGCGCGTCGCGTTGACCTTGTCGCAGAAGGTGCGCGCCTGGGCATTGAGATCGGCGAGATCGGCGAAGGTGCGCCCGGCGAGGAAATTGTGCTCGATAAAATGAAACGGCCGCTCGACCCGCGCCGAGCGGTTGGCATCGCCCTTCTCGTGCGCCCGGAAGACGAAGCTGAAGCGCTCGGCGAAGGCCGCCATCTCGGGCGCCGGCACCATCCGTGCGCCTGTGCCAGCGGCAACCACGACGTGGGTGTTATCAATCATGCACGTCGCGGCCGCGCCCGTCAGGTACTCGAGCGCGTCGGTCAGGAAGACCTTGCAGGTAAAGCGCGTGAAGGCGGGATGACACTGGAAGAAGAGCATCCGCGAGTAGCACAGGACGAGCGACGCGGTCTCGATACGCTGCTCGACCCCGCCGATCGGGGCGCGATGGGGCGAGGTGTCGTGTTGCATCTCCTGCCCGACCGCGAAGTCGTACTGGCCGACCGGCGTCGGTGGCTCATGGCCGATCCCGTGGCGCCGGCAAAACGCCGTGAGCGCGGGGTAGGAGATCGTGACACCCTGCGCGACCAGCTCCTCGTGGACGCGGACGAGATTGCCGCGGCAGCGATCGACCCACTCCAGGATCTGCTCGCGGTAGGGTGCGGCCTTCTCGACGCGCTCAATCCGCGGCACCGTCGGGCTGCCCGCCTTGAGCACCGTCCGGACCGCGCCACGGGAGATCTGCAGGGCGCGGGCGATCTGGCGGATCCCGTGGCCCTTCGATCGTAAGCTCAGGATCGCTGTTCGCATTCCCTGATCGAGCATCGCGCAGCTCCTGTTCACAGCGTCGTTCGAGATCGCGAAAGTCCGTCTGGACCTGGTCGAAGAGCCGCCAGGCGCGCGCGCGCTCCGGCGGCAGCAGCCCGCCCCCGTGCTGGAGGCGACGATGCGCCCGGCGCGCCACCGCGCCGAGGATGTGGAGATCGGTCAGCAACGCCTCGGGCGCCGAGGCGTCGGGCCGGACGGGGGCGCGCGGCGTGTGGTCGGTGACCCGCAGCACGAGCAAGGGATCGGTCAGCACCAGATCGCGCGACGGCTCTGGGCCGGTGACGTACACCTGATAGAGCCGCCCGATCTGCCGGGTGGTGAGTCGGTGCGGGGTGATCGCCTCGACGAGGCGGACGCAGTCGGCCTGGTTGGCGCGCGCCAACGGGACGAGGTATTTCATCGCGGCGTGGGGCGCGAGGCGGCCGGCCCGGACCTCGCCATGGATCCGCTCGGGCAGATCGCGCACCAACGCGAGCCGGCGCGAGACCCAGCTCGCGGTCTTGTCAAACCGGCGCGCGAGATCGGCGAGCGCGAGCCCAAAGCGGGTCTGAAGCGCGTCGAGCACCCACCCTTGCTCGAGCGGGCCGATGGGATCCGCGGCGCGCATGAGCTGCTCGAGGATCAGGGCTTCGGTTTCGTCGATCTCCCAGCGCAGTGCCCGCACCCTGTCCTGGGCCAGCCGGGTCAGGGCGCGCACACGCTTGTAGCCATCGACGAG
>JACPTI010000144.1 GCA_016192845.1 Acidobacteriota bacterium | reverse complement strand
TCGAAGGCGCGCTCGTGATCGGCGGGATTTTGGCCGGCAATGTACGCGATAACGAGGTTGGCGTCCCCGGGCAGAATTGAACTGCCGGCCTCGCGCTTAGGAGGCGCGCGCTCTATCCATCTGAGCTACGGGGACGTGACTCTCCATTGTAGCTCTCGCGCACGCTGAAGCGTGCGCGCTACAGGCGTCCGGGCGGCGCCGCACCCGTAGCGCGCAGGCTTCAGCCTGCGCGTCAGTACTGCAGCACCGAATAGACGTTTTCGCCCGCCAGCCGCGACTTGCCGCCCAACGCCAGCAGCTCGATGAGGAACGCCAGACCGTGCAGCTCGCCCCCGAGCTTCCTCACGAGCTGAGCCGTCGCCGCCGCCGTTCCCCCGGTCGCCAGCACGTCGTCCACGATCAGGACGCGCTGTCCCTGCTCGACCGCGTCGGCGTGGATCTCGAGCGCGTCCTTGCCGTACTCGAGGTCGTAGATCTCCTTGATCGCCCGCGCCGGCAGCTTCCCCGGCTTGCGAACCGGGATGAAGCCGGCACCGAGGCGCTCGGCCACGGCGGCGCCGAGAATGAATCCCCGGCTTTCGATGCCGACGACCACCTCGATGCGCGCGTCTGCGAACGGCATCGCGAGCCGCTCGATGGCCGCCTTGAGGCCCTGCGGGTGCCGCAGCAGCGTCGTGATGTCGTAGAAGAGGATGCCCGGCTTCGGGAAGTCCGGCACGTGGCGGATGTGTTGTTTGAGGTCCATGCGTTATCGAATCGTGAAATCCAGGTACCGGCCGCTCGGCTCCTGCGTCTCGACGTCGACGGCATCGACGCGCGCCCCGCGCGGTCCCTGACGCAGCGCCCGCTCCACGCGGGTCACCGCCTCGGTCTCCCCCTCGACGTACGCTTCCACCCGGTCGTCCGGCAGGTTGCGTACCCAGCCGGCGACACCTTCGCGCGTGGCGACATCTTCGGTGAAGTACCGGAAGCCGACACCCTGAACGCGCCCGCTGATCAGAAAGCGCCGTGCGACCCGCATGCACTTGCCACGCCGTAGCCGACTCCGGCGAAGGCGGGGGAACGGAAATTATACGGTGGGAGGGGGTCAGACCCCAGTGACGACCCGTTCCGGGGTCAGACCCCAGTGATGGGGCGTATCAAGGTTACCGCACGGTCACGGTCGCCTCGAAGTGCCCCTCGTTGTCCGCGAGGTGATCGTCGTTCACGCCGACGAACAGCCGGCCGCTCGCCGGCGCATTGATCGACGCCTGGTTCCCGATGGCGAACTCGGTCTCGCCGATCCGCCCGATCAGCGCGCCCGCGGGCTGCGCCGGCAGCGGCGCCTGCGCCGCGCGACGACCGCTGTGGGCCCCGGCTGGTCCCGCGATGTCGTTGGCGTCGCCGCTCAACCGGACCACCCCGCTCACGTCGAACGCGATCACGTCGCCGCGTTCGACCGTCACGCCGGTGTCGATCCAGCGCTCGCGCGCATCGACCATGATCCGCTGGCCGGTGGTCGGCACCGTACGCGCGGCGCCGAACGCGGTGAACTCGGCCCGCGACAGCCGGTTGTCGTCGTTCACGTCGAGCCTGAGGCATAATCGGATCCATGCCGTATCCGGAACCGCTGATTGCGCCGATGCGCGCCGAACTGACCCGCCTTGGTATAGAGGAGCTCCGCACGCCGCCCGCGGTCGAGGCCGCCGTCCGCGACACCCGAGGCACGCTGTTGATTGTCGTGAACTCGATCTGTGGATGTGCCGCCGGGAAGGCGCGCCCGGGGCTCGCGCTGGCCCTCGCGCATCCGGTGCGCCCCGACCGGATCGCGACCGTGTTCGCGGGCGCCGACGTCGACGCCACCGACCGCGCGCGCCGCTATTTCACGGGCTATCCGCCCTCGTCACCCTCCATGGGACTGCTGCAGGACGGGCGGCTCGTGTGGATGCTCGAGCGGCGGCAGATCGAGAACCGCGGCCCGGACGAGATTGCGGCGCTGCTGACGGCCGCCTTCGACGCGCACTGCGCGCCCGTGCGTCACTGACGCCCTGGCACGCCCGACGGCAACTGCTGTTACGGCAGCCGGAAGAGCGGCCGGGCCGCAGGCATCCCGGGCCATGGGATCGTGACCAGAACGGCCACCAGCGCCAAGCCGAAGAAGATCACGGCCATGCGGTGTCGGCGTGCTGCCGCAGCCCGGCGGATCCGGACGCGGCCAACGTGCGCGAGCGCGACGGCCAGCAGCATGCCGAAGATGTGCTCGACCGCCCAGAACCGGAGCGCCGAGTTCCCCATCGCCGCCCCGAAATCTTCGAATGCGATCCGGGTGATCGGGCTGAGCCCCAGGTAGAGCGCCAGCCCGAGCAGCAGCTGCACGTCGAGCACGATCACCAGCCAGAGGCCGGCGCGGTCGTCCGCCGGCGTCCAGTCGCGGCGGCTCCGCGCGCCGCCGAACGCACGGCCGACGACGAGCGCACCGAAGACCAGCGCGACCCACCGGAGCAGCGAGTGGAGCGCCAGCGTCAGCAGGTACATCTCACGGCCTCTCCGCGGATGCCGCGACGGGGAGCGCGAGTGAACACAGATGGGGATGAACTAGCGGATGAAGGTGAACTTGGCCTGACCGGACGTGCCGCTGCCCCACGGCCAGAGAAACGCGCCGTTGCTCGGACGGGCGGTCGCGCTGATGCGGACGTAGTACTCGCGGTTCGGCTCCAGGATCGAGGTCCGGAACAGCGGCAGGCGCTGGAAACTCGTCATCAGCTGCCGCACGGTCGCTTCACTCTCGGTGACCTGCGTCGCCTCGACCTTCCCGTCGAGCATGCGGACGACCGTATGCAGACGGGTCAGGTTGTCGTACTCGACGCTGTTGGTCACGACCGTCGTGGCGATCGTGCGGTCCACCCACACCGGCACCTCGAGCCGCAGGTCGACCGTGTAGGTGAAGGTCGTCTTGAGCCCGCTGCGGATGGCAGCGCGGACCTCCTCGGTGAACCCGTCCGCCAACTCGAAGGTGACGAGCACGTGATCGTCCCGGACCAGCGGAACGATTCGGAGGCCCTCGGCGGCAATAGTCATCGCGGTCGCCGCGACCAGCAGCAACGTGCAAATCAGCCCAGTTTTCCTCGTTTTCCGCACAGACTCCCCCTGGATCGCATACGAGGACAGACGCACTGTAGCACAGGTCAACCTCTGCCGATGTAAGATTTTGAAGACCCCGTGCGCGGATTGAAAGTCCTTCCCGTTGCGCTGGTTGCGCTTTTTGTGTCGGCATCGCACATGTACGCACAGCGGCCGCCGACGCTCTCGGAGCGGAGCCTGCCGATCTCGCTTTTCGAGCGTTATCTGGAATCCCTGCGCCAGCAGGCGGGCGTGCCCGGGCTGTCGGCGGCGATTCTCCAGAACGATCGCCTCGTGTGGGACCGCGGGTTCGGCTATCAGGACGTCGATTCCCTTATCTCTGCGACGGCGGACACGCCCTATCCGCTGCTCGACCTCTCGCAGGCGCTGGCCGCCACCGTCCTCCTCCAGCAGTGCTTCGACCTGCGATCCCTCGAGCTGGGTGACCGCGTCCGCCGCTGGTACTCGCGGTTCTCCGAGGAGGGCACCACCGTCGCCCAGCTGCTTGCCCACTCCGGGCCGGACGGCTTCCGCTACGACACCGCCCGGTACGGCAGCGTAGGGGCGCTGATCGAGGAGTGCGCGGGCGCCCCGTACCCCCTGCTCCTGTCCCGGGAAGTGTTCGACCGGCTCGGCATGGCCGATTCGGTCCCCGGGCACGACCTGGCCGAGAGCTCGGCCGCCAACCGCCGCTACTTCTCGCAGCGGACGCTCGACCGGTACGCCGCCGTGCTCGGGCGGGTCGCGGTGCCGTACCGCGTCGACAGCCGCGGACGCCCGTCACGCTCCGACTACCCGCGGCCCTCGCTCAGCGCGTCGACCGGCGCGGTGTCCACCGTTCGCGACCTCGCGCGCTTCGACGCGGCTATCGGCGTACTCCTCGAATCGGGCACGCGGGACCGCGCGTGGCAGGGCGGTTCGGGACCGATGGGGCTTGGCTGGTTCGTGCAGCAGTACAACGGCCAGCGCATCGTCTGGCATTACGGACTGGCGCGCGACACCTACTCGGCCCTCTACATCACCGTGCCGGGCCGGAACCTCACGTTGATCATGCTGGCGAACAGCGATGGGCTTGCCGCCCCGTACAGACTGTCGGAGGGGAACCTGACCTCCTCCGTGTTCGCTCAACTCTTCCTGCAACTGTTTGTCTCGTAAGGCTCCGGCGGCGCTCGCGCTCGTCGCTGCGCTGATCGTCACGGCGCACCCGTCGGAGGCGGCCGCCGACTGGCTGATCACGCCCTTCATCGGCAGCTCGTTTGCCCCGGAGACGACGTTCCTCATCTTCGAAGAAGGCGCCGGCCGCAAGCTGACGCTCGGCGGCTCGGTGACGCTGTTGAGCGACGGCTTCCTCGGCGTAGAGGCCGACTTCGGGCACACGACGGGGTTCTTCCAGGGGGACGATCCGCTGGGTCTCGTGCTGAGCAGTCGCGTGACGACGCTGACGGGCAGCGTGATCCTGGCGGTGCCGCTCTCGATCACCCGCGAGTCGCTCCGGCCGTACGTCGTCGGCGGGGTCGGCCTGCTGCAGGCCCGGAGCAAACATGCGGCCGGACTCTTCCCGGTCGATAAGAACCTGCTCGGCGTGGACATCGGCGCCGGCGCCATCGGGATGGTGACGTTCCGGACCGGCCTCCGCTTCGACCTCCGCTATATCAAGGCAGCCAGCGGCGCCGACGGCCCCTTCGCCCGCCCCGGTCTCTCCCGCCTGAGCTTCTGGCGCGGCACGGCCGGGGTCGTCCTCCGGTATTAGGGTGGACGACTACGTCGAGGACGTCGGCGAAAACCTCGTCGTCGCGATTCCCGCGGAGTTCCGCCACGCCGGATTCCGCTACTCGTTCGATGTCGTCAACCAGAAGCAGATCAACGCCTTTGCGCTCCCCGGCGGGCCGATGTTCCTCAACCGCGGCATGATCGAGGCGGCACGCAACGAAGCGCAGATGGCCGGCGTCATGGCGCACGAGATCGCGCACGTGGCGCTGCGGCACGGCACCGCCCAGGCGACCAAGGGCCAGACGTTTCAGATCGGCGCAATCACCGGACAGATTCTCGGCGCGATCGTCGGCGGCACCGCCGGCACGGTGATCGCGCAGGGGTCGCAGTTCGGGCTCGGCGCCTACTTCCTGAAGTACAGCCGCGAGTACGAACGCCAGGCCGACCTGCTCGGTGCCCAGATCATGGCGCGCGCCGGGTACGACCCCCGCGAGATGGCCAACATGTTCAAGATCATCCAGGCGAGCAGGGTGGACGCAGCAGTCCGGAGTGGCTGAGCAGCCATCCGAACCCGAGCAACCGGTACGACGCGATCACGGAGGAGTGCTATGCGAGTGCTAATCGCGTTACTGGCAGTTCTGGGCGCGGCAATGGCGGGCGGCACGCTGACGCCTGCAGCGGCGGCCGACAGCGGCTATGTCCTGGCCGTCGACCAGCAGCCCGGCGGCGGTGGCGGCCTTCAGCCGAACGTCGATATCGACATCACCGAGACGGGCGGTGGCCAGTGGTGGGCCGACCCGGTCTGGATTGGCGTCGGCATCGTCGCCATGATCCTGCTCATCGTGATCGTGGCGCTGGCGACGCGGGGCGGAGGCGGCACGACTGTTGTGAAGGAGTAGGCTTTGGACCTTGGGCTTTGGACTTCGGGCCGGAAGCCCAAAGCCGGAAGCCCGAGGCCGACTTATTGCGGAAACCGCCCCGTCGCGACGAGCAGCTCGAGGCGCGCGCGGCGGACCGCGTCTTCGGCGATCGCGGCCGCCGTTTCGGCGTCGCGCGCCCGGCGCTGCGCGTCGATCACTTCGATGTTCGTCGTCGCGCCTTCACGGAACGCGATGTCCGTGATGCGGACGACCTCGTTCGCCTGCTCGGCCGCCCGGCGCGCATGGGTCAGTGCGCGCTCGGTGGCCGCCACCGCTTCCCGCGCCGTCCGAATCTCGGAGCCGGCCTGGCGCTCGGCGCTGGTGCGTTCGGCGCGCACGAGATCGACGAGCGCCTGCCGCTCGCGAGCCTGGCCGCGCCGCTGCCCTGAATCGAGCAACGGGACGGTGAAGAGCACGGAGGCGCGCCAGGAGCGGGCGTTGGCGAAAAGGCCCGACGGCGCCAGCACCTCGGGCGTGAAGAGCGCCGTCACGGACGGCAGATAGTCCTTCCACGCGTCGCCCGCGCGCCGCTCGGCGGCCGACTGCCGCGCCAGGATCGTCCGGACGTCCTCCCGTCCCGCGACGAGTTCCCGGTCGGGCACGGAGGGCGGCGGCACGTCGAACGCCGGATCCGCGGCCGCATCGACCGGACCGTCGGCCGCCATCAACACGCCGAGCGCCTCCTGGGCGCGGCGCACGCCGAGCTGCGCCTCTTCGACCCGCGCCTCGTTCGACGACACCTCCTGCTCCGCACGGACGGCGTTCAGACGGCTGCCGAGGCCGCCCTGGAAGCGCTGGTTGGCGTACTCGTAGTGCGCGCGCGCGTTGTCGCGCGCCCGTTCGTTCAGCTCGAGCACGCGGCGCTGCGCGCTCACCGTGAGGTACGCCTGGCCGGCCGCCACCGCAACCTGCCGACGCGCCTCGTCGAGGCCGCGCTGGGACACCAGCACCTGGTCGGCCGCCTGATTCCGCTCCGCCCAGCGCACCGGCGTGACGAGCGGCACGGCGACGCCCGCCGTGGTCACCGTCTGCGTGCGCGGGAAGATCGCGCTGCCACCGAAGCGCGTCACCGGATCGATCACGTTCGTCGTCAACGACCCGTCGATCGAGGGGAGCGCGCGGCCGCGGATCTGCTGGAGGACGGCGTCGGCGCGAATGATGTCGGCGGCCGCTCGTTGCACGTTCGGATGGTTCGCAATCGCCCGCCGCATCGCCTCCTCGAACGTGACGCGCTCCATCGTCTGCGCCGCCGGGCCGACCTCGCACTCCGCCGCGCACGTTTGCGCGGCGGGGACCCCGGGCAGGCCGGCCCCTGCGACCGCCAACAACACCGCCCAATGTAGGGGCCGACCTTTAGGTCGGCTCGAGAAGCGACCTTCAGGGTGGCCCCTGTGGCGCCTACGCATGGGTGGGCGCCTCCTCGCGCGTCACCCGGCCCGGGACGATCGTCCGCACGACCACGTAGAGCACGGGAATGAACACGATGTTCAGGAACGTGGCGAAGACCATTCCGCCCGCCACGGCGGTGCCGACCGAGTGCCGCGCCTCCTGGCCGGCGCCCGTCGCGAACACGAGCGGCATCACGCCGAGGATGAACGTCAGCGACGTCATCAGGATCGGCCGCAGCCGGATGCGTGCCGCCTCGATCGCCGCCTCCACGATCGACAGGCCCCGGCGCCGCAACTGCTCGGCGAACTCGACGATCAGGATTGCATTCTTCGCGGCCAGCGCAATGAGGAGCACCAGCCCCACCTGGCAATAGAGGTCGTTCTGCAGCCCGCGCATCCACTGCGCGGAGAGCGCCCCGAGCACCGCCAGCGGCACGCCGAGCAGCACGATGAACGGAAGCACGAGCGACTCGTACTGCGCGGCGAGCGTCAGGTACACGAGCAGGAGCCCGATGCCGAAGATCGCCGTCGACTGGCCGCCCGCCTCGATCTCCTCGAGGGAGATGCCGGACCAGGCGGACCCGAACCCCTGGGGCAGCGCCGTCGCGGCGAGGCGCTCCATCTCGGCCAGCGCCTGGCCGGAGCTGTAGCCGGGCGCGGCCGCCCCGTTGACGGTCGTCGAGCGGAACAGGTTGAAGTGGTTGATCACCTGCGGCGCCGTCGTCTCGCGGACGCGGACCACGCTGGTGAGCGGCACCATCTTGCCGCCGGCCGTGCGCGCGTAGTACTGACCGAGATCGTCCGGATCGGACCGGTAGTCGCGGGCCGCCTGGACGTAGACGCGGTACGCGCGGTTGTTGAAATCGAAGTCGTTCACGTACGCCGACCCGAGATAGATCTGCATCGCGCTCGTGATTTCGCTCATCGGCAGGCCCAGGCTCTGCGCCTTGTCGCGGTCGATGTCGACCGCCAGCTGGGGATCGTTCGCGGTGAACCCGCTGAACAGCCCCCGCACGATGGGCGACTGCTGGGAGGCCCCAATCAGCGCCTGCGTGTTCGCCGCAAGCGCCTGGATGTCGCCGCTCCCCGTCTGGTCGAGCACCTGCATCTGGAAGCCGCCGAACTCGCCGAGGCCGAAGATCGCGGGCGGCGCGAACGGAATCACCATGGCGCTCTGAATGCCGACCAGCCGCCCCTGGAGCCGCGGCAGCAGCGCCTGCAGGCGGCGCTGGTCGCCCTGCCGCTCCTCGAACGGCTTGAGCAGCGTGAAGATCATGCCGGTGTTCGGCGCGCTGCCGGCGAAGCTGAAGCCGCCCACCGAGAAGACCGACTCGACTTCCGGCGTCTGCATCAGGATCTGCTCGGCCTCCGCGATGGCATTGTCCGTGTACTCGAGCGACGCGCCGGCCGGCGCCTGGACGATCGTGATGAACCAGCCGGGGTCCTCGTCGGGCAGGAACGCCTGCGGCACCCGCATGTAGACCGCGTAGGTGACCCCGAGCAGACCGGCGAACACGACGACGAGCGCCCATCTCACCCGCATCAACCCGGCGACCACGCGCACGTACACCGCGGTGCCGCCGCGAATGACCGCTTCGATGGGACGGAAGAACCATCCCTTGCCGTGCTCGCCGTGTTTCAACAGCAGCGCCGAGAGCGCGGGCGTCAGGGTCAGGGAGTTGAACGCGGAAATGGCGACGGCGAACGCAATGGTCACCGCGAACTGCTGGTACAGCCGTCCCGTGGTGCCCGGAAAGAACGCGACGGGCACGAAGACGGCCATGACGACCAGCGAGGTCGCAATGACGGCGCCGAGCACCTCGCGCATCGCCTCCGAAGCGGCCTGTCGCGCCGTCTTCTTGTATTCGCGGATGTGCCGCTCGATGTTCTCGATCACCACGATCGCGTCGTCGACCACGATGCCAGTGGCGAGGATCAACGCGAAGAGCGTCAGCGTGTTGATCGAGAAGTCGAGCAGGTGCACGAACGCAAACACGCCGATGAGCGAGACCGGGATCGTCAACGCCGGAATCAGCGTGGCGCGCCCGCTCTGGAGGAAGACGAACAGCACGAGGACGACGAGGAGCGCCGCTTCGAACAGCGTCTGGACGACCTCGCGGATCGACTCCCGCACCACCGTGGTGGTGTCGAACGCGATGCGGTACCGCAGGCCCGGTGGGAAGAACCGGCTCAGGCGCGCGAGCTCTGCGTCGACGCCGGTGCGCACCTCCAGCGCGTTGGCCGTCGGCAGCCCGATCACCCCGAAGCCGAGCGCCTCGACGCCCTGAAAGCGGAGTGTCGAGGCGTAGGTCTCGGCGCCGAGCTCGGCGGCGCCGACGTCGCTCAGGCGCACGAGCGCCCCGCCCTCGCCCGCCTTGATGATGATGTTCTCGAACTCCTGCGGCTCCCGCAGGCGTCCCGCGGCGCGGACGCTCATCTGATACGTTTGGCCCGCCCGCGCCGGGGAGTCGCCGACGCTGCCGGCGGCCACGTTCACGTTCTGCTCCCGCAGCGCGTTCACGACGTCGCCCGCCGTGAGCTGCCGCGCCGCCAGCCGGAGCGGATCCAGCCAGAGACGCATCGAGTACTTCCGCTCGCCGAAGATCATCACGTCGGCGACGCCGGGGACGCGCTTGAGCGCGTCCTTGACGTAGACGTCGAGATAATTCGAGATGAACAGCGAGTCGTATTCGCCGCGCTCCGAGTACACGCCCGCGGCCATGATGAAGTTGTTCGCGGACTTCTGGACGGTCACACCGGTCTGGCGCACTTCGGCCGGCAGCCGTCCCATCGCCTGATTGACACGGTTCTGCACGTCGACCGCGGCGATGTCCGGGTTGCGGGTGACGTCGAAGGTGACCGTGATCTGGCTCATGCCGCTGTTCGTGCTCGACGAGGACATGTACAGCATGCCCTCGACGCCGTTGATCGCCTGCTCGAGCGGCGTCGTGACGGCGGTCTCCACCGTCTCGGCGTTCGCGCCGGTATAGATGGCGAAGACCGACACCGTGGGCGGCGCCACGTCCGGGTACTGCGCGACCGGCATCGCCGGGATCGCCAGCGCGCCCGCCAGCACGATCACCAGCGAGCAGACGGTGGCAAGAATCGGCCGTTTGATGAAGGTGTCGACAAACACGGCTCAAGGCTTTGGGCGTTGGGCTTCAGGCTCCGGGCTCTGGCGTCATGGTTCACGAGGGTTTGACTGGCGCACCGTCGCCAAGCCTCTGGATATTGGACACGATGACGCGCGCGCCCGGCTCGAGGCCGCTGCGGACGACGTACGCATCGCCGATGACCGAGGCAATGGTCACCGGCTTCTGGCGCGCGATGAACCCTCGCTCGCCCTGCTCGGCGACGAAGACGAAGTGCTGGCCGGCGAGGCGTGTCACGGCGACGATCGGCACCGCGAGCACCGGCTCGGTGCTCCACACGATCCGCGCCCGGACGTACTGCATCACGCGGACACCCGGCGGCATCTGCCGCAGCGTCGCCTTGACGAGCACCGACTGGGTCGCGTCATCCGCCCGAGGCGCGATGAAGGTAATCGGGTTCGAACCGATGACCGCGCCGCCGGCGTCGAGCAGCTCCACCGTCAACCCGGGACGGAGGTCCGTGGCGCGCTCGAGCGGGACGTTGATGTAGGCCTCGAGCCCCTCGGCCTGATCGATCGTCGTAATCACCGTCGACGGGGTGACGCGGTCACCCTGCCGCACGGGAATATCCCCGACGATCCCGGCAGTCGGCGCCGTTACCCGGTAGTACTGCAGCTCGACCTGGTGCTCGCGAATGAGCGACTGGACAGCGGCGAGCTGCGCGTCGGCGTTCTTGTACGCCGTATCCGCCTGATCCAGCTCGGCCCGGCTCACGGCGCCCGCCTCGTAGAGCTTCTGCATCCGCGCGAGCTGCTGCCGCGTAAACGCCAGGTCCGCCTCGCGCGAGGCGCGCTGCGACTCGGTGGTGGCCACCGTGGCCTGCTGCTTGTCTGGATCGATCTGCACCAGCGGCCGGCCGGCGCTCACACGATCCCCGGCGCGGACGAAAATCTCGCGGACGAAACCCTCGACCTGCGGCTGCACGGTCGTCGAGCGCAGCGAACGGATCATCGCCACGTACTCGGTGGTCTGCGGGAGCGGACGCGGCTCGAGCGTGACCGTCTGCACTTCGGTGGGCGGAAACGCGCCGGGCCCCGGACCGCCCTCAGAGGCGGCCTGGCCTTCGCCGCCGCTGCAACCGGCAACGGCGGCGGACAGGACGAGCGCAGCAAGGCTGAATGGTCGCGACATGGGAATCCCAATGATGGTACTTGATACGTGGGCCGCCGCGGCGCGGTTTCAGCGGTTGCGGCGGCGGGTCTACCGGAAAATGGTCTTCAGACCCTCACCAAGCGAGCTCAGCAGCCCTCGCATCGCGCGTTCTGCACGCTGTTTGAAGCTGCCGGAGTGGATCGGACAGAGGCGGCTCGGGATGTCGTCGCCGTCCTTGAAGTACTCGATATACGTCGGGCACCCGTCGAGCGGACGCAGGTACGACAACAGGCAGAGCTCTTCGCCGTGAAGATCCGCCGGCGGCGCAATCGGCGCTACGGGCAGCTGCCGTGCCACGCGGCGCATGAAGTCGGCCCAGATCGGGAGCGCGACGGCTGCGCCCGAGCCGTCGTCGCGAATCCGCGCCGGCTGGTCGAGCCCGACCCAGACGCCGGCCACCACGGACGAGGAGAAGCCGACGAACCAGGCGTCGCGGTAGTCGTTGGTCGATCCCGTCTTGCCACCGACCGGTCCGCGCACGCCGTACCGCCTGGCCGCCGCGCCGGTCCCGCGGTTCACGACGTCCTGGAGCATCGAGACCATCTGAAACGCGACCTGCTCGGAGAGGATCCGCTCGCGCTCGACGTGGACGCGGTGCACGACCTCGCCCTGCGCGTTGCGGACGGCTACGATCCCGCGCGGCCTGACCCGATAGCCGAGCGTCGGGAACACCGCGTACGCCGCCGTCAGGTCGAGCGGGGTGACCAGGCCGCTGCCAAGTGCCAGCGACGGCACGTCGGGCTGATCCGGCACGCCGAGGTCGCGCGCCAGGCGCAGGACCGGCGTGCTCCCGAGCTGCTGCTGCAGCAGCACCGCTGCCGCGTTGTTCGACTCGAGGAGCGCCGCGCGCAGCGTCATCTCGTTCCGCTCGGCGTCGCGCTCGTCGCGCGGAATCCAGACGCCGCTCGGCGCGTCAATCGCGACCTCCTGCAGCCCTGTGATCGTGGAGACCGGCGACAGCCCGCGCTCGAGCGCCGCGGCGTACACGAACGGCTTGAACGCCGACCCGGGCTGCCGGCGGCTGCGCACCGCCCGATTGAAGGTCGTCACCGCGAAGTCGGAGCCGCCGACGACCGCCAGGAGGTTCCCGGTCTGCGAATCCATGGCAACGAGCACCGCCTGCAGCCCCTTCACCCCGAGCCGCCGCAGGCCGTCGCGCACCGCCCGCTCGGCCGCATCCTGAATCACGGGGACGAACGTGGTGTGGACCTGCCAGTCGGGCGGATGATCGCCGCCGTAGATGTTCCGAAACTGCTGCCGAAGAAACTCCTTGGCGTAGCCGTGCTTCGCGGAGGTGACGCGCGGGGGCGGCTGCACGCCGATCCGCTCGCGCCGCGCCGCCTGCTCTTCGTCCGCGGTGATCTTCCCCTCCTCTCGCATCCGTCGCAGGACGAGGAGGCTGCGCCGGCGAGCCGCGTCAAGGTGCGTCCAGGGCGAATACGACGCCGGCGCGCGGATGATGCCCGCGATGAGCGCGGCCTCGCCGAGCGTCAGATCGGACGCCGGCTTGCCGAACACCTTCTGCGACATCGTCTCGATGCCGTAGATGCCGCCGCTCAGGTAGATGCGGTTGAAGTAGAGCTCGAGAATCTCGCGCTTGGAGAGGAAGAGCTCGAGCAGCAGCGCCAGCGCGGCTTCCTGCAGCTTGCGCCCGTAGGTGCGCGTGTTCGACAGGAACAGGGTCCGGGCCAGCTGCTGCGTGATCGTGCTGCCGCCCTGCGTGCCGCTCTCCGACCGCAGGTTGTGCACCGCGGCGCGAGTCAGCGCGAGCGGGTCGACGCCGGGGTGCAGGTAGAAGCGGTGGTCTTCGATGGCGATCACCGCGTCCTTGAAGTAGGTCGAGATCCGGTCGAGCGGCACGTCGCGGCGCTGCTCGTCGAGGCGGAACCACGGCCGGCCGGCCGCATCGTAGAAGACGGTGTCGCCGACGCCGCGGTTCAGTCCGTAGATCGCCCACGCGTGGCGGGCCGTCCAGACCGTCGCCATGGTGAGCAGCACCAGGGCGATTCCCCCGGCTGCGGCGACCAGCCAGTCGCGGCGCGACAGGGCGCGAAGGTCAGCAACACGCACGGTTTGCCCGCAACCACCAACTACCAACCACCAACCAGCCAAGGGCTTCGCCTAGGACCGCTATACGGCTTGTCACAGCGGGTACAAAATTCTCGTTTGGAGCCGTATAGCGGTCCAATGGTATAACGATGCTGCCATGACGAGCGTTGTCCGGGGAGTCCTGGCCGCAGCCTTGCTCGGCACCGCGGCTGTCGGCGCGCAGGCGCCCGCCGAGTTCCGGGAGAGCGACTTCCTGTCGCGCGTGCGCCGGCTGACCGTCGAGGGGCGGCGCGCGGGCGAAGGCTACTGGTCGCCCGACGGCCGTCGGCTCGTCTTCCAGAGCGAGCGCGAGCCGGGCAACCCCTTCTACCAGATTTACGCGCTCGACTTCGCGTCCGGCGACACCAAGCGGATCTCGCCCGGCCACGGCAAGACGACATGCTCGTTCTTCCGGCCCGGCAGCGATCAGATCCTGTTCGCCTCTACCCACCACGATCCACGGTCGAAGGCGCTGCAGCAGGAAGAGCTCGACTTCCGCGCGTCGGGCAAAGAGCGCCGCTACGCGTGGGACTACGACCCCGAGTTCGAGATTTATGCGCTCTCGGAGAAGTCCGGGCAGTACACGCGGCTGACCAGCGTCCGCGGCTACGATGCCGAAGGAAGCTATTCCCCCGACGGGCAGTGGATTGTCTTTTCGTCGACGCGCGACGCCTACACCCGCACGCTGGCGGCGGCCGAGCAGAAGCAGCTTGAGATCGACCCGAGCTACTTCGCGGAGATCTACATCATGCGCGCCGACGGCTCGGACCAGCGGCGGCTCACGCGCGTCCCCGGGTACGACGGCGGTCCCTTCTTCTCGCCCGACGGCACGCGGATCGTCTGGCGCCGCTTCGACGAAAAGGGGCTTATCGCCGACGTCTGGACGATGAAGCCCGACGGGACCGACGCCAGGCAGATCACGGACTTCGGCGCGATGAGCTGGGCGCCGTACATTCATCCGTCGGGTGAATACATTCTGTTTGCCGCGAACAAGCTCGGGTTCGAGAACTTCGAAATCTTCATGGTCGACGTCGAGGGACGGAAGGCGCCGGTCCGGATCACCTACTCAGACGGGTTCGACGGCCTGCCGGTCCCGTCGCCCGACGGACGACGGATTGCCTGGACATCGAGCCGCGGCGGCGGGCGGGAAGGACAGATTTTTCTCGCCGACTGGAACCACGAACGGGCCCTCGCGGCGCTCCGCGCCGCGCCCAACCGGGGTCAGACCCCGGTGACGACCCGTTCCGGGGTCAGACCCCGGTGATGAGGCGACTCAAGGTATGAGGCAGAAGACGACTCTATCGCTCGTTGGCGCACTCGCTCTCCTCGTCAGCGCGACGGCATCGCTTGCCCAGACCGCCGTCGGGGCGGATACGCGCCCCCACGTGGAGTTTCTCGCCTCCGACAAGCTCGAAGGACGCGAGGCCGGCTCGCCCGGCGAGCGCCTGGCGGCCGACTATCTCGCCGCGCAGCTCACGCGCATCGGCGCGCGGCCGCTCCCCGGTCGGACCGACATGTTCCTGCCGTTCGAGTTCACCGCCGGCAGCCGCAACGGCGGATCGCGCCTGACGATCGCCGGTCGAACGTTTGCGGCGCGCATCGAGGTCCAGGCGCTCTCCTTCTCCGACGACGCCGAGGTGACGGGCCCGGTGGTGTTCGCGGGGTACGGGCTCGTGGTGCCCGAGTCGCAGAACTTCGGTTACGACAGCTACGCCACCCTCGACGTCAAGGACAAGATCGTCGTCGTCCTTCGCTACTTCCCCGAGGATGCCGACGAGAAGACTCGCGCGATCCTCGCGCGCTACTCGGATCTGCGCTACAAAGCGATGGCCGCGCGCCAGCGCGGCGCCCGCGCGCTGCTCGTCGTCACCGGGCCACGATCGCCCAACGCCGGGCAGGTCGTCCCGATGACGTTCGACACCGCGCTGGCCGGTTCCGGAATTCCAGCGGCAAGTATCAGCGGCGCCGTCGCCGACGCGCTCTTCGCGGCCGGCAAGCCGCTTCGCGAGACGCAGCAGGAGCTCGACTCGGGCAACCCGCACGTGGCCGGCTTCGAGCTGCCGGGCGTCACCATCACGCTGCGGACCTCCGTGATCCGGGAGCGCCACACCGCGCGAAACGTCGCGGCGTACCTTCCTGCCACCGCTCCCGTCCCGCCGCCGGCAAAGCCCTGGGTAGTCGTCGGCGCGCACTACGATCACCTCGGCCGCGGCGACAGGGGGAACTCGCTCGCCTCGAAGGAAGAAGCCGGCGGCATCCACCACGGCGCCGACGACAACGCCTCCGGCACGGCTGCCGTGGTGGCGATCGCCGAGACGCTCGCGCAGTCGCCACAGCCGCGGCGCCGGCATCTGCTGATTTCGTTCTGGTCGGCGGAAGAGATTGGGCTCGTCGGATCGAACGCGTTCACGACGAAACCGCTCGTCCCGATCGATCAGATTGCCGCCTACTTCAACTTCGACATGGTCGGCCGGATGCAGAACAACCGGCTCGTTGTCCAGGCAACCGGCACCAGCCCGGCGTGGGCCCGCCTGCTCGAGCGGGCAAACGTCGCGGCGGGGTTCGATCTCGTCACGCAGACGGATCCCTATCAGCCGACCGACGTCACCAATTTCCATCAGGCTGGGGTGGCGAGCCTGGCCTTCTTCACCGGCTCCCACGCCGACTATCACAAACCGTCGGATACGGCGGAAAAGATCAACTACGAGGATCTCGACCGGGTCGTTGCCATGGCGACCACGCTCGTGCGCGCGGTGGCCGACGGCGATGAGCCGCCGCCGTTCACGAAGGTCGATCAGCCAACTACGCGCGGCAGCATCGCGGGCGTCCGCGTGACCACCGGCACGATTCCCGACTACGCGACCGAAGTGAAAGGCCTGCTGCTTGCCGGCGTGGTGGGCGGCGGGCCGGCCGACCAGGCCGGGCTGATGAAGGGCGACGTGATCATCGAAATTGCCGGCAAGACGATCGCCAACATCTACGACTACACCTACGCGCTCGAGCTGCTGCGCGCGAACCAGCCGGTCAAGGTCGTCTATCTGCGGAACGGCGAGCGCCGGGACACCGCGTTGACCCCCGCCGCGCGGCGGTAGCCGGGTCCTCCGCCGCCTACGTACCTAGGTATCGTCGCGGCGAAAGATCGCCTCCTCCGCCACCAGGTCTTCTGCCTTCGCCTTCAGCGTATCGGCTTCTCTGTGGACCACCACCGGCCCCTGCATCCGCGCGTTGACGAACGAGGCGATGAAGATCACGAAGATCAGGAGGAGCGAGAACCACTGCGGCACCTCCACGCCGATTTCATGGGCCTGGTGCGCATAGTCGAGCCCCAGCTTGAGACCAATCCACGCGATGATGATGAACGCGCCGTCCACGAGCGCCGGATAGCGCTCCACGAGCACGATCAGCTGGCCGACGACCAGCCGCAGCGCGACAATTCCCAGGATTCCGCCGGTCATCACGACCCACATCTTCGGGGACATGGCGACGGCGACCAGGATCGAGTCGATCGAGAAGGCCAGGTTGACCAGCTCGACGCGCACGATCGTGGCCCAGAGCGGCGACAGGCCGAGCATCGGCTTCGCCTTCGGCGCGGCGCGGCGATCCTCGCCCTCTTTCAGACCAAAAAAGTGCGAATAGGTGAGATACAGAAGGTACACCCCGCCGGCGAGCTTCACCCCGACGACGCGAATGAGGTAGACAGCGAGCAGCGTCGCCGCTATCCGCATGATGGACCCGCCCACGAGGCCATAGCGGAGCGCCTTGTGGTGCTGGGACCGGGGAAGGCCCAGCACCATGATCGCCATGACCAGCGCGTTGTCGGCGCTGAGGAGCCCTTCGAGGGCGATGAGGGCGGCAATGGTGACGAAATCGGCGACCTGGAAATCCAACGGCGCCTTTCATCCTATCGCGGCCCGCGTGTCCAACCTTGACACGACCCGTGTCAAGCCCTACACTCGAAGAGTATCAAGGTGCGGCAGGAGTTCTATTTCATCAGCATGGCGGCGGAGATGCTGGGGATGCATCCCCAGACGCTCCGGAAGTACGAGCGCCTCGGCCTGATTCAGCCGTCGCGCACCATCGGCAGCATGCGCGTCTATTCGCGCGAGGAGCTCGAACGCCTCAGGCTGATCAAGCACCTCGTGGACGAAGCGGGAATCAACCTCGCGGGGGTGCAGCGGCTGTTGTCGATCGCGGAGGTGATGCAGCGTATCCGGCCGCTGATGGACGAGCACGCGTTGAGCACGGGCGCCGGCCGCCGCCAGCTGCTCAACGAGATGCGCCGACTGAGCGACATGCTGGGACTGTGACGATGTCGGTTCCTGGTGCTTGGTGCTTCGTCCCTGGTTCGTTGATGGTGCTTGGCCCTTCGCGCACCAGGCACGAGCCAAGGACCAACGACGCCCCGGGGACCAAGAACTTCGAACGGACCAGGAACCAGGCACGAAGCACCAAGCATTGACGGGAATGGAATTCAAGGACTACTACGCGACGCTCGGCGTCTCCAAGACCGGCACCGACAAGGAGATCAAGCAGGCGTACCGGAAGCTCGCCCGCAAATATCACCCCGACGTCAATCCGGGCGACAAGCAGGCCGAGCACCGCTTCAAGGGGATCAACGAGGCGTACGAGGTCCTGGGGGATCCGGCCAAACGCAAGAAGTACGACGAGCTCGGGGCGAACTGGCGGCTCTACGAGCAGGCGGAGGCCCAGGGCGCGCCGAACCCGTTCGCCAGTTGGACGATCAACATGGGCGGTCCCGGCGGCTTCCGCACGATGACGCAGGAGGAGATGGAGGACCTCTTCGGCGAGGCGACGCCTTTCTCCGACTTTTTCACGACCTTCTTCGGCGCGGGTGGCGCCGGCGATCCGCGGCGCGGGGCGCGGGGACGGGCCCGGCACCGGCCGGGGCGCGACATCGAGCACGAGATCGAGCTGACGCTGGAGGATGCCTACCACGGCACCACCCGCCGCCTGTCGCTCAAGCACGACGGCCACGCGCGCACGGTCGACGTGCGGATTCCGGCAGGCGTCGGCGATGGCTCGAGCGTGCGCGTGGCGGGCGAAGGCGAGCATGGCACCGGCGGCGCCGCGGCCGGCGATCTGTATCTTCGGGTACGGCTTGCGCCCCACGTTGAATTCGAGCGTAAGGGACGCGACCTGTACGTGAAGGTGCCGGTACCGGTGCCAACCGCCGTGCTCGGCGGAGAAGCCGAGGTGCGCACGCTCGCGGGACGGCCGGTCCGGCTCCGGATTCCGCCGCTCACGCAGAACGGACAGGTGTTCCGGCTGAAGGGATACGGGATGCCGGTCGTCGGACGGTCGGATGACAAGGGCGACCTATACGCGCGCATCGAGGCGCAGATGCCCACGCACCTGACGCCCGCCGAGCGCGAGCACTACGAGGCGCTCGCGAAGCTGAGTGTTGGAGGAAAGAAGACGTCCGCAGCATGAAGGGAAGGACACTCACCGCCACGAAACACAGAGAGACACAGAGACACAGCGCTTCATTGAATTTGGTTTTCTCTGTGCCTCTGTGGCCCGTGGGAGTGACTGTCGTGGCGAAGAGCACAAGATGAATCTCAACAAGTTCACCGAAAAGGCCCAGGAAGCGGTCCTCACCGCCCAGAACATCGCCACCGAGCTCACGCACGCCGAGGTGGCGCCGGAGCACCTGCTCGTCGCGCTCGTCGAGCAGTCCGGCGGGATCGTTCCCTCGGTGCTCCGCAAGATGACGCTCGACCCGGGGCGGGTGGCCGCCGACGCGCGCCGGCTCCTCGACAACTTCCCGAAGGCGTACGGCGCCGACCTCCGCTTCTCGCCGCGGATGAAGCTCGTCTTCGACTCGGCGCTCGCCGAGGCCCAGCGGCTGCAGGACGAGTTCATCAGTACGGAGCACCTCCTGCTGGCACTCGCCACCGAAACCGGCCGGTCACCGGCTGCGCAGCTCCTGCAGCGGAGCGGCGCGACGAAGGACGCGCTGTACGCCGCGCTCACGCAGGTGCGCGGCAGCCAGCGCGTGACGTCGCAGAACCCGGAGTCGACCTACGAGGCGCTCACCCGCTATGGCCGCGACCTGACGGAGCTGGCGCGCAAGGGCAAGCTCGATCCGGTGATCGGCCGCGACGAGGAGGTCCGGCGCGTGATCCAGGTGCTGTCGCGCCGCACGAAGAACAACCCGGTCCTCATCGGCGAGCCGGGCGTCGGCAAGACCGCCATCGTCGAGGGGCTCGCGCAGCGGATCGTCCGCGGCGACGTGCCCGAGGGGCTGAAGCACAAGCGGATCTTCGCGCTCGACATGGGCGCGCTCGTCGCGGGCGCGAAGTACCGCGGCGAGTTCGAGGAGCGCCTGAAGGCGGTGCTCAAGGAAATCGGCGAGTCCGAGGGGCAGATCGTCCTCTTTATCGACGAGCTGCACACGGTGGTCGGCGCGGGCGCGGCCGAAGGCGCGATGGACGCCTCGCAGATGCTCAAGCCGATGCTGGCGCGCGGCGAGCTGCACACGATTGGCGCGACCACCATCGACGAATACCGCAAGCACGTCGAGAAGGATGCGGCGCTCGAGCGCCGGTTCCAGCCGGTGCTCGTCGGCGAGCCGACCGTCGAAGATACGATCTCGATCCTGCGCGGCCTGCGTGAGCGTTACGAGATCCACCATGGCGTGAAGTTCAAGGACGCCGCGCTCGTGGCCGCGGCCGTCCTCTCGCACCGCTACATCTCGGACCGCTTCCTGCCGGACAAGGCGATCGACCTCATGGACGAAGCGGCCTCGAAGCTGCGGATGGAGATCGACTCGATGCCGGCCGAGCTCGACGAGGTGCGCCGCCGGATCATGCAGCTCGAGATCGAGCGCGAGGCGCTGCGCAAGGAGACGGACAAGGCTTCGATGGAGCGGCTCACCCGCCTCGAGAAGGAGCTCGCAGACCTGAAGGAGGAGCAGACGCGCCTGCAGTCGCACTGGGAGCAGGAGAAGCAGGCGATCCAGGCCGCCCGCGACAGGAAGGAGGAGCTGGAACAGGTGCGGCTCGAGATCGAGCGCGCGCAGCGCGCCGGCGACTACGCGCGCGCCTCGGAGCTGCAGTACGGCCGCCTGCCGGAGCTCGAGCGGAACATCCGCGAGCAGGAGGCGCGGCTCGCCGACCTGCAGAAGAGCCAGCGGATGCTCAAGGAGGAGGTCGACGAGGAGGACATCGCCGAAGTCGTCTCCAAGTGGACGAACATCCCCGTGAGTCGCCTGATGGAGGGCGAGATCCAGAAGCTGATTCACATGGAGGAGCGCCTCCACCAGCGGATCGTCGGTCAGGACGAGGCGATTGCCGCCGTGTCGAACGCGATCCGCCGCGCCCGCGCCGGTCTGCAGGACCCGAACCGGCCGCTCGGCAGCTTCGTCTTCCTCGGGCCGACCGGCGTCGGGAAGACGGAGCTGGCGCGCGCGCTCGCCGAGTTCTTGTTTGACGACGAGCACGCGATGATCCGCATCGACATGTCGGAGTACCAGGAGAAGCATACGGTGTCGCGGATGATCGGTGCGCCGCCCGGCTACGTCGGCTATGAGGAGGCCGGCCAGCTCACCGAGGCGGTGCGGCGGCGGCCGTACGCCGTCGTGCTCTTCGACGAGGTCGAGAAGGCGCACGCCGAGGTGCTGAACGTCCTGCTCCAGCTCCTCGACGACGGCCGGCTCACCGACGGCAAGGGGCGCACGGTCGACTTCAAGAACGTCGCCGTCATCATGACCTCAAACCTCGGCAGTCAGTACATCGCCGAGCACACCGGCGATCTGACCGAAGGGGTGAAGCGGCAGGTGCTGGAGGCGCTCCGGCAGCATTTCCGGCCGGAGTTCCTCAACCGCATTGACGAGGTGATCTTCTTCCATGCGCTCGGCCTCGAGCACATGGCGGCCATCGTCGACATCCAGATCCGCGGCCTGCTGAAGCGGCTCGAAGAGCGCAAGATTCACGTCGAGCTGACGCCGGCGGCCAAAGGGTTCCTGGTGTCGGAGGGGTACGATCCCACCTACGGCGCGCGGCCGCTCAAGCGGACGATTCAGCGCCGCGTGCTCGACCCGCTCGCCATGCGCGTGCTGGAGGGGGAATTCCGCGAGGGCGATCGCGTCACCGTGGATCTGGGCGACAATGAGTTGAGGTTTGAAAAGGAGTTGGCAGTAGGCAGTAGGCAGTAGGCAGTAGGCGGTGAAAGCCCCTGCCCACTGCCCGCGGTCTACTGCCTACTAACAAGTGGCCACACCCAGAATCCCTCCCGGCATGAACCCGCGGGACAAGCGTCCCGGCGATCGGCGTTCGTTTCCGCAGCCGGGCCGTCCGGGCGCCGCGGTGTGGTACGTCCTCGGCTTCCTGCTGCTGATGGCGCTCGCGCAGACCTGGTTCCTCGCGCCGGCGGGGCGCCAGATCTCCTACAGCGAGTTCAAGGCGGCGGTGCGCGCGGGGCAGATCGCCGAGGTCGTCATCTCGGAGCAGACCGTCCGTGGCGCCTACAAGAGCGAAGTCAACGGCAGCCGCAACTTCAACACCGCCCGCATCGAGGATCCGAAGCTGCTCGAGGAGCTCGACGCGACCGGCGTGCGATACACCGGCGAGTTCGTCAGCCGCTGGCTTCCCGAAGTCATCGGGTGGGTCATTCCGATCGTGCTGTTGTTTGCCCTCTGGAGCTTCTTCGTCCGGCGGATGGGCGGCGCCGAAGGCGGCGTGATGTCATTTGCGCGCAGCAAGCACCGCGTCTTCGCCGAAGACGACGTCAAGGTGAGCTTTGCGGACGTGGCGGGGGTCGACGAGGCCGAACAGGAGCTGAAGGAGATCGTCGAGTTCCTCCAGAACCCGAAGAAGTACACCGCGCTCGGCGGGCGCATCCCGAAGGGCGTGCTGCTCGTGGGGCCGCCCGGCACCGGCAAGACGCTGCTCGCCCGCGCCGTTGCCGGCGAGGCGAAGGTCCCCTTCTTCAGCCTGAGCGGATCCGAGTTCGTGGAGATGTTCGTGGGCGTCGGCGCCGCGCGCGTGCGGGACCTGTTCTCGCAGGCCGAGCAGAAGGCGCCCTGCATCATCTTCATCGACGAGCTCGACGCGCTCGGGCGCGCGCGCGTCCAGAGCCCGATGGGGTCGCACGAGGAACGCGAGCAGACGCTCAACCAGCTGCTCGCGGAGATGGACGGCTTCGATTCGCGAAAGGCGATCATCATCATGGCGGCCACCAACCGCCCGGAGGTGCTCGACCCGGCGCTGCTCCGCCCCGGCCGCTTCGACCGGCAGGTGCTCGTCGACAAGCCCGATGTGAAGGGGCGCGAGGAGGTGCTGCGGATCCACACCCGCCAGGTGAAGCTCGCGCAGGGGGTCGACCTGAAGGTCGTGGCGGCGCGCACGGCGGGCTTCGCCGGCGCGGACCTCGCCAACCTGGTCAACGAGGCGGCGCTCCTCGCGGCGCGCAAGGACAAGGGCGCGGTGGAGATGGCCGACTTCGACGAGGCGATCGACCGGCTCATTGCGGGCCTGGAGAAGAAGCGCGTGATGAGCCGCAAGGAGCGGGAGATCGTCGCGTATCACGAGTCGGGGCACGCCATCGTCGCCACGCTCATCCCGGGCATGGACCCCGTGCACAAGATCTCCATCGTGCAGCGCGGCTTCGGCGCGCTCGGCTACACGATGCAGCTCCCGCTCGAGGACCGGTACCTCATGCAGCGCCGCGACCTCCTGAACCAGCTCGCGGTGCTGCTCGGCGGCCGGACGGCCGAGGAGATCGCGCTCGGCGAGATCTCGACCGGCGCCCAGAACGATCTCCTGCGCGCCACCGACATCGCGCGCGCCATGGTCACCGAATGGGGCATGAGCGACGCGCTCGGCGCCATCAACTACGACGGCCACAAGCGCAGCAAGTTCCTCGACATCGCGATCGGGCCCGAGCGCGGCGCCTACGCCGAGGACACCGCCCGGCTCATCGACGCCGAGGTCAAGCGCATCATGACCGAGGCGCACGCCGAGGCGCGGCGCATCCTGACCGAGCATCCTGACATGCTGGAAGCGGTGACCCGCCGCCTGCTCGAGCAGGAGGTGATGGAAGGCAACGAGCTGCGCGCGATACTGGGCGTCCCCTCGGCCGCGGCGGAGCCCTCGTCCGAGAAGACGCCGCTGCCGCCCGGCCTCTCGTGAACCACCCCGCCTATGCGGTGGCGCGCGGGGTCGCGCCGACGTGGCGGAGCATCTGCAACTGCACCGGGCGGTGCTCCCGCCGCAGGACCCGGATCAGCCGCCGCTCGAGCTGCTGCCCGAGTCGAGGCACATCGAGGCGCTCGTCGACGTCGCGTTCTGGGCGAGCGTGCGCCGCGAGGAAGGCTACATCCCGAAGATCTCGCTGGCGTTTCTCCGGCCGCTCTCCGAGGTGTGCCCGCTCGTGTTCCGGGAGCGGCTGGCGCTCGAGCCGACCGCCCTCACCCGCCTGGCTGCCGCCGTCGAACGTCCGGGGATTCACCTTGGGGTGTGGCCTGACGGCGACACCTTGATGGTCTGGGGCACGACGCACATGATTGGACGGTCGTTTCACCGTCTTTGCGTGGTCGCCTTGCGACGCCACGAAGCGCGGCGGCTGGACCGCGTACTACCTGGCGAAGATGGGCGCGAAGGTCACCCTCGTCGATGCCTACGGGCCGGGCAACTCCCGCGCGACCTCGGGCGACGAAACGCGCGGCGGGCGCTCCTCGTATGGCGACCGCGGTCCGTGGGCCGAGCTCTGGACTCGCTGGGCGAACGAGGCGATCGACCGGTGGGCGCGGTTCGACGAGGAGTGGGGGCGCGAGATGAAGGTGCGCCTCTGGTTCAACACCGGCGACCTGATCTTCCGCGCCGCTCCTGAGCCGTTCACCGACCGCACCCGGCAACTCTGGGCCGAGCTGCGCGTTCCGTTCGAGGCGCCGAAGGTCGAGGAGGTCGCGCGCGCGTATCCGGCCATCAACCTGACGGGGATCACGGTGGTCCTGCGCGAGCCGCGCGCCGGCGTCGTCCGGGCGCGCCGCGCCTGTGAGACTGCCTACTGCCTACTGCCTACTGATCAGTGACGCAGCCTTCCGACGCCGGCCGCACCAGCCGCACGTACTTGCCGAGTATGCCGCCGGCCACTTTGGGCGCCGGCGCCTTCCAGGTCTTCCGCCGCGCCGCGAGCTCCTCCTCCGACACCTCCATGCGCAGCTCGCACGCCTTCGCGTCGATGACGATGCGATCGCCGTCGCGGACGAGCGCGATGGGACCGCCCTCCTGCGCTTCAGGGGTGACGTGCCCGATGATGAAGCCGTGCGAGCCCCCCGAGAACCGACCGTCGGTGAGCATGGCGACGTCCTTGCCGAGGCCGGCACCCATGATGGCGGAGGTCGGCGTCAGCATCTCCGGCATGCCCGGTCCGCCCTTCGGCCCCTCGTACCGGATCACCACAACCGAGCCTTTCGCGATCTCGCCGCGCTCGAGCCCTGCGAGCATCGCTTCTTCGGAGTCGTAGACCTTCGCGGGGCCGGCAAAGCGCTCGCCTTCCTTGCCGGTGATCTTCGCAACGGCGCCGTCGGGCGCGAGATTGCCTCTCAGAATGCGGATGTGGCCGCGGGGAAACACCGGATCCTCGACCGGGTGGATCACCCGCTGTCCAGGTGCCAGCGGCGGCGCCTCGGCGAGATTCTCGGCCAGTGTCTTCCCGGTCACCGTCAGGCAATCGCCGTGCAGGAAGCCGCGCTCGAGCAGGTAGCTCATCAGCGCGGGCGTGCCGCCCGCCCGATGCAGATCCTCCTGCACGTAGGTGCCGCTCGGCTTCAGGTCGGCCAGCAGCGGCACGCGATCGCTCATGTGCTGGAAGTCGTCCAGCGAGAGCGGGATGCGCGCGGTCCGGGCAATGGCGATCAGGTGCAGCACGGCGTTGGTGGAGCCGCCGACCGCCATGATGACCGCGAGCGCGTTTTCGAGAGACTTGCGCGTGAGGATATCGAGCGGCTTGAGGTCGCGCTCGAGCAGCGTTCGCACCGCGGCTCCGGCGCGGCGGCATTCGTCCACCTTGGCCGGGTCCTCCGCCGGGGTAGAGGAGCTGTACGGCAGCGAGAGTCCCATCGCCTCGATTGCGACCGCCATCGTGTTGGCCGTGTACATCCCGCCGCAGGCGCCCGCGCCCGGGCACGCGTGCCGCACGATGTCGAGCCGCTGCTCGTCGGTGATAACACCGGCCAGATACTCGCCGTACGACTGGAAGGCCGAGATGATGTCGCGCGGCTTGCCGAGCGCCTCGCCGGGCCGGATCGTGCCGCCGTACACCATCAGCGACGGCCGGTCGAGCCGCACCATCGCCATGATCGAACCGGGCATGTTCTTGTCGCACCCCGGCACGGTGACAACCGCGTCGTACCACTGGGCCGCAACGACCGTCTCGATCGAGTCGGCAATCAGGTCGCGCGACGGCAGCGAGTAGCTCATGCCCTCGGTGCCCATCGAGATGCCGTCGCTGACGCCAATGGTGTTGAACCGCAGGCCGACGAGGCCGGCCGCCTGCATCCCCTCCTTGATGTGGGCGGCCAGGCGGTCCAGGTGCATGTTGCAGGTGTTCCCCTCCCACCACATGCTGCAGATGCCGACCTGCGGCTTCTGCAGATCGGCATCGGCGAGGCCCGCGCCGTACAGCATCGCCTGCGACGCGCCCTGGCTGCGGGGCTGGGTGATGCGCGAGGAATATTTGTTCATTAGACGGACACCGGCGCGGGGAGCTTCACCGGATCGAGGAACGGCATCATGTCGCGCAGCTTCGAGCCGACGATCTCGATCGGGTGGTTGCGGTCCTGCTCGCGCATCGCCTTGAAGTTGGGGCAGCCGGTCTCGTTCTCCTGAATCCACCGCTTCGCGAACTCGCCGTTCTGAATCTCCTTCAGCAGCTGCCGCATGGTCGCCTTCGTCTGGTCGGTGATGATGCGCGACCCGGCCGTGTAGTCGCCGTACTCGGCGGTGTCGCTCACCGAGTACCGCATGTAGGTGAGCCCGCCCCGATACATTAGGTCGACAATCAGCTTCAGCTCGTGCAGGCACTCGAAGTAGGCGATCTCCGGCTGATAGCCCGCCTCGATCAGAATCTCGAAGCCCGCCTTGACCAGGGCGCTCGTACCGCCGCAGAGCACCGCCTGCTCGCCGAACAGATCGGTTTCCGTCTCCTCCGCGAACGTCGTTTCGATGACGCCGGCGCGCGTGCATCCGATCGCGCGGGCGTACGACAGCGCCAGCGCGCGCGCCTGCCTCGTGACGTCCTGGTGAATGGCCAGCAGCCCCGGCGTGCCACCCCCCTCGACGAACACCTCGCGGACGCGGTGCCCAGGGGCCTTCGGCGCCACCATCGTGACGTCGACGTCCTGTGGCGGCACGATCCAGTTGAAGCGGACGGCAAAGCCATGCGCGAACATCAGCATCTTTCCGGGCGTCAGGTGCTGCTTGATGTCGCTGCTGTACACCGTCGCCTGATGCTGATCCGGCACGAGGATCATGATGACATCGGCCCACTTGGCGGCATCGGCGATGCTCATGACCGTGAGGCCCGCGCTGCGCGCCTTCTCGATCGATTTGCTCGTCGACGGCAGCCCGACGACCACCTCGACCGCGCTGTCCCTCAGGTTGAGCGCGTGCGCGTGCCCCTGCGAGCCGTAGCCGATGACCGCCACCTTCTTCTTGCGGATCAACTGGATGTCCGCGTCCTTGTCGTAAAACATCGTCGCCATTGGGTGCTCCTGAATGCCTGGATCGTGTGGCGCGGACCCTGTCAGGTCCGCGCTGGGCGCGCCTGACAAGGCGCGCCCCACATGGAATTATGGTCTAGGAATCCTGCGCGGCGGAAAGCGTCGAGTCGCCGCGGCGCATCGCCACCTGGCCGGTCCGCACCATCTCGACGATCCCGAGCGGCTCCAGCCGCCTGATCACCGCGTCGACGTGCGGCGGCTCTCCCGTGATCTCGAGCGTCATCGTCTGCTCGCCGGTATCAACGATATGCGCGCGCGTCTCGTCGACGACGCGCAGCAGCGCGCTCCGGTCGTGGCCGGCCACGGCCACCTTCACCAGCGCCAGGTCGCGCGCCACCGCAGGAACCGTGCCGAGGTCTTCGACCTGCAGCACGTTGACGAGCTTGTACAGGTAGGCCGTCACGCGCTCGGCGCTCGCCTGATCGCTGTCGATGACGATCGTCATCCGCGAGATCCCCGGCTCCGCGGTGCGGCCGACCGTCAGCGACTCGATGTTGAAGTTGCGGCGCCGGAAGAGCGACGCCACGCGGTTCAGCACGCCTGGCTTGTCTTCCACCAGGGCGACCAGAGTGTGATGCATCCTGTACACTTCCTCGGCTTCGGGCTTTAGGCTTCGGGCGGACGTTGGGCGTTCGTACCCAAACCAAAGCCCAAGGCCCAAAGCCCGTAGCCGGCTAGATCGGGTCCGCTCCTGTTTCGGCGAGCACCGTGCGCTCGGGGCGGCGAATCATCGCATGGAGGTCGGCGCCGGCCGGCACCATCGGATACACGCTGTCTTCCTGCTCGACGCGGAAGTCGATGAGCACCGTCCCGTCGGCGGCGCGGGCCCGTTCGACCACGTCGTTCACCTGGCTCCGCTTCTCGACCCGGAGGCCTTCCAGCCCGTGGGCTTCCGCGATCTTCACAAAGTCGGGGTTGCGCAGCGGCGTCGCCGCGTAGCGGCGCTCGTAGAAGAACTCCTGCCACTGCCGCACCATGCCGAGATATCCGTTGTTGATGATCGCGATGTTGATCTTGATCCCTTCCTGCGCGGCGGTGGCAAGCTCCGCCTGCGTCATCTGGAAGCCGCCGTCGCCGACGATCGCCCACACTTCGGCGTCCGGGCGCGCGATCTTCGCGCCGATCGCCGCCGGCAGCGCAAACCCCATCGTGCCGAGCCCGCCCGAGGTGAGGAGCGACCGCGGCGTCTCATGGTGGTAGTACTGCGCCTCCCACATCTGGTGCTGCCCGACGTCGGTCACGACGACCGCGTTGCCGCCGGTGATCCGCCAGATGTCGTTGATGACGTGTGCCGCGTAGAGATGCCCGGTGTCGGGCAGCTTCTGGATGTCGCGCACGGCGGCATCCCCCTTCATCGCGTCGATATGCGCGAGCCACTGCTCGTGGTCCGCCGGCTCGAGCACGTCGAGGAGGTCGACCAGCGTCTCGCGCAGGTCGCCCACGATGGCCGCGTCGGCGCGTACGTTCTTGTTGATCTCCGACGGGTCGATGTCGACGTGGATCTTCTTCGCGTGCGGCGCGTACGTCTTGACGTTGCCCGTGACCCGGTCGTCGAAGCGCATGCCAAATGCCATCAGGAGATCGGCCTCCTGGATGGCGTGGTTCACCCACGCCTCGCCGTGCATCCCCATCATCCCGAGGTTCAGCGGGTGGCTCGCCGGCACGCCGCCGAGCCCGAGCAGCGTCATCGCGATGGGCGCGTCGATCCGCTCGGCCAGCGCCACCAACTCGCGCGTCGCGCCGCTCTGAATGACCCCCTGCCCCGCCAGGATCACCGGACGCCGCGACCCGCGGATGAGCGCCGCCGCGCGCGTCAGATCCTCGCGCGTAATCGGATAATCGGGCCGGTAGCCGCGCATCTGCACCGGACGCGGATCCCACGCCCACTCGACCGACGCCTGCTGCGCGTCCTTCGTGACGTCGACCAGCACCGGCCCCGGGCGTCCCGACTTCGCCAGATGGAATGCCTCTTTCACCGCCGGCATGATGTCTTCCACGCGCGTCACGAGGTAGCTGTGCTTGGTGATCGGCAGCGTGATGCCGGTGATGTCGGTTTCCTGGAAGGCGTCGTAGCCAATCAGCTTGCTGGGCACCTGGCCGGTAATGCAGACGATCGGCGACGAATCCATCATCGCGGTGGCGATGCCGGTGACCATGTTCGTGGCGCCGGGTCCCGAGGTGGCGATGGCGACGCCGACGCCGCCGCCGGCGCGCGCGAAGCCGTCGGCCATGTGCGTCGCCCCCTGCTCGTGGCGAACCAGGATGTGCCTGACCGGGTAGTCGAGCATCGCATCGTAGGCCGGAAGGATGGCGCCCCCGGGATACCCGAAGACGGTATGGACCCCCTCGTGGACGAGGCATTCCCAGATGATCTGCGCGCCGGTGCGTTTGGGCATGCTGGCCAGTCTGCCTGATGGCGAGCCATCAGTCAAATTGATAGTTATTCCTAGACAATAAAGCTATCTGATACGGTCGGGCTCGAGCCTATCGTCTTAACCTGCCCCCTTACAGCAAGTTTCGGCTGGTCCGAAGCTTGAAACAGACCCCAGCCAAGAGGGAGGTCGAGCTGACGTCCGGCCGCGAGGCGCTGCGCACGAACCCGATCGCCTTCGAGGGAGAGGCGACCAAGGGCGAGGACGCCACGAAGATCGGCGCCGGCGCGATAGCGCAAGACGCCCGAACTCCCCCCAACTCACAGCCTCCGCGTTTGGGCGTTGGAAGTTGGTGAGTTGGGAGTTGCCCCGGTCTCAGGGCGCGGGCTTGTCCGCCGACTCCGGCACCGCGGCTTCCGGTGCCTGAAAGCCGCGCTTCGAATGCGTGCCGTCGCAGAACGGCTTCGTTGCGGAGGCGCCGCACCGGCAGAGCGCGACCGGGCGGCGCCCGATTGTGTACGGCACGCCGTTCCAGTCGACGATCTCCACGTCGTCGCTGTCGATGACGTAGGGGCCGTTCTTCCGCAGTCGGATCCGGAACATGGCAGTGCCTCGTGGGTCAGAACGCGTACGGGTTGCGGCCAATGGCGACGATGCTGCAGGCCGTGATGATGGTCAGGTTGAGCCGCTTCGCCTCGGCGAGCAGTTCCGGGCTGTCGGCGCCAGGGTTGATCCAGATCTCCGGAATCCCCTTCTGCTCGAATTCGCGCAGCAGGCGCACCCCAACCTCCGGCTGCACGTAGACCGTCGCCATGTCGATCGGGCCCGGCACGTCGAGTACCGAGGGGTACGCCGGAATGTCCTCGACCGCCTCCTCGTGCGGGTTGATCGGAATCACCCGATGCCCCTCCTCCTGAAAGGCGCGCAGCGCCTTGTTGCCGAACTTGCGCCGGTCCCTCGAGGCGCCGACGACGGCGACGGTTTTGGACATGACTCGATTATGACAGTCCCTCGTGCTTGGTGCCCGGTCCTTGGTCCGGAATTGGTGCTTGGTCCTTGGACCGCTATACGGCTTGTCACAGCGGGTACAAGATTCTCGTTTGGAGCCGTATAGCGGTCCAGGCACCATCTGCGGACCAGGGACCAGGAGACCAAGCGCCAGGGACTGACGCGGTTCGATAGAATGACCTCCGGTGCATCGACCGGTTCTCACGCTTGTTCTTCTGTCGACGCTGACCTTCTTCTTCGGCCTCGGCAGGCAGGCGATCACCGACTCGGACGAAGCGTTCTACGCCGAGTCCTCCCGCGAGATGGTCGAAGGCGGCGACTGGATCACGCCGCATTTCAACTACCAGGACCGCTGGCAGAAGCCGATCCTCTACTACTGGCTCACCGCTGCAACGTATCTCGCGACCGGCGCGACCGAAGCCGCGGCCCGGTGGTGGTCGGCGCTCTCGGGCCTCGGGCTCGTGCTGCTCACCTGGGCCGCGGCGCGCCGCCTCGCCAGGCAAGACGCGGACGCGTGGCTTGCCGGCGCGATGGCCGCCACGTGTTACGGCTACTTCGCGATGGCGCGACTCGCGCTGCCGGACCTGCCGCTGGCGTTTCTCGTCACGCTGACCATCTGGACCGCGCTCGAGGAGCGGTGGCTCCTGGCCGGGGCCGCGGCGGGTCTCGGCTTTCTCACGAAAGGCCCCGTCGCGCTCGTCGTCCCGGCCGTGGTGCTGGTGCCGATCTGGTGGCGGGAGCACCGGCGCCTGCCGATTCCTCCGCGCGCGCTCGCCACCGCCCTCGTTGTGTTTGCGCTCATCGGCCTGCCCTGGTACGGTGCCATGACCGCGCTCCACGGCGTCGAGTACCTCCAGAGCTTCTTCGTCGCCGACAATTTCGAGCGTTTCGCCACCGATCGCTTCAACGAGCCGCGGCCCTTCTGGTTTTATCTCCCGATTGTGGTGGGCGGCATGCTGCCGTGGTCGGTCTTCCTCGTGCTCGTGCCGCTCGGCTCCGCGGTCGCCGTGCTGCGGCGCCGGCGGCGGCTCACGACCGAGGAATGGCGCCTGCTGCTCTGGGCGGCCATGCCGCTGCTCTTCTTCACGATCTCCATCGGCAAGCAGCCCCGGTACATCCTGCCGGTCCTCCCGCCAGTGGCGATTCTCCTGGGCCGATCCATCATGCGGCGCGTGCGCGAGACCGACCCGCGCGGCAGGCGGGCGCTCGCCGCCGCCACGTGGGGCACCGCGGCGCTCGTTGCCGTGCTCGCCGTCCTGCTCGTACGGGCGAGACCCCTCTTCGTCACCGCGCATCCTCCGCTGACGTCAGCGGGCGTGGTGGCCATTGGGGCGACGGCCGTCGCATTCGTGTGGGTGGCGCTCTCGCGCCAGTGGTCGCGGCTGCCGGCGGTCGCGTCAATCTGCGCCGCCGTCGTGCTCCTGTCCGTGCAGTTCGGGGCGCTGGCGGGCATGCGGCCCGAGCCGGTCGAGCAGATGGCAGCGCTCGTCGCCACGCACCGCATGTCGGGCGAGCCGGTCGGCACGTATCAGGTGTTCGTGCGGAACCTGGTCTTCTACACGCGTTTCAAGCAGGTCGATCTGTTCGACGAAGGACTCGCGCTCGATTTCCTGAAGTCTCCCGGGCGCGTGCTGCTCGTCGTGCGCGCGGTCGATCTGCCGCGACTGGAATTGTTATCGGGCATCAAGGCGAACCGGCTCGCCGAAGTGCGGTACCTGAACACGACGAACGTCCGGCCCCGCACGCTGATCTCGCCGATCCCCGAGCAGGACGTGGAGACGGTGCTGCTGGTCGCCAATAGGCAGGCGCGATTCTCACGATGACCGGCTGTTCGCAGCAAGCATGGCGTCCAGCCCCGCGAGGTCACCGAGCACCCACAACTCCACGATGACGTGCCGATCGAACCGAAACAGCGCGGCGGCGAGCCACTCGATGCGCCTGCCTGTTGGCGCGTATCCCCGCAACGGACCGACATGGATTCCCGAAAAGCGCATCTTCGCAAACGCCGCATCCCCTTCGGTCACGCATGCGAGGATCTCGGCTCGGTAGTCGCCAACAGTAGCGCGAACTGTCCGCACGTACTCGAGAAACGCTGCACGACCGCGCACTTCGGTGCCAAGCGCCCCGCGAAAGGTAAAATCCTCCGACACCAGCTCGGACGCGGCCTCGAGCTCTCCGCGTTCCCAGATGCGATCGTAGAACTGCCTGACAAGCTCCGGGACGCTCATGTCCGTGAATCCTCGCCACGCGCCGGATGAGCGGCAAGCCAGTGCAGAACCTCCTCCGCGTTCTTGTCCGGCGGGAATACCGGGTAGAACACGTGCTCAACCACACCATCCCGAAGGACGAGCGTGAGCCGTTTCAGGAGCCGCATCGAGGCGACTTCGAACATCGGCAATCGCATGGCTGATGCGAATTGAAAATGTCGTCTGTGCGCGCCATCTTGCACCGACCAGCGTCAGAGGAATCGCACGGACCAGCGGCAGCGAAATCGCACCTAGGGAAAGATCTTCCCCGGATTCAGAATCCCGTTCGGATCGAACGCGGCCTTCACCCGCTTCATCAGCGCAATCTCCTGCGGCGAGAGCTCGATGCCGATGTACGGCGCCTTGGCGAATCCGATCCCGTGCTCGCCGCTGATCGACCCTTCGAGCGCCACCACGCGCTCGAAGAGCACCCGCTCGGCCTCCCTGGCCCGGGCGCGCTCGTCTGCGTTCTCCCGGTCGACCATGAGGTTTACGTGAATGTTGCCGTCGCCGGCATGGCCGAACGCGGCGATCTTCAGGCGGTACTGCTCCCGCAACTCGTCGATGACGCCGAAGAGCTCCGGGATCCGGCCGCGCGGGACCACGACGTCGTGGTTGATCTTCAGCAGGCCTGTCGCCCGCAGCGCGAGCGAGATCAACCGCCGCGCGTTCCAGAACCGCTCGCGCTCCGCTTCGTCGGCCGCCAGCGTGACGCGCATCGCGCCGACGCCGCGGCACGCCTGCTTCACCAGCTCGATCTCCTCGTCCACGCCTGCCTGTGTGCCGTCCGACTCGACGAGGAGCATGGCGCCCGCCGTGGGCGGCGCCAGCTCCTCCCCGAGCTGGTCGCGCACCGCGCGCAGCGACTCGGCGTCGATGAGCTCGATGGCGGCAGGCACGACGCGGCGCTCGATCAGCGCCGTCACCGCGTCGACCGCCGCCTGCACGTCCACAAAGATTGCCAGCAGCGCCGCGCGCGCCGGCGGCTTCGGGATGAGGCGGAGCGTAATCCGCGTGATGATCGCGAGCGTCCCTTCCGAGCCCACCAGCAGCTGCGTCAGGTCGTAGCCGACGACGTTCTTCACCGCCTTCGAGCCGGTCTCGACGATCTCGCCGGTCGGCAGCACCGCCTCGAGGCCGAGCACGTACCGCCGCGTGGTGCCGTACTTGAACGCGCGCGGGCCGCCGGCGCACTCCGCCACGTTGCCGCCGAGCGCCGAGCTTTCCAGGCTTGCCGGATCGGGCGGGTAGAACAGGCCGACGCGCTCGACGGCGCGCTGCAGATCGGCCGTGATCACGTTCGGCTCGACGACCGCGAGCAGGTTCGTCCGATCGATCTCGAGGATGCGGGTGAACCGCTCCATCGAGAGGACCACGCCGCCCCGCGTGGGCACCGCGCCGCCGGTGTAGCCGGTGCCGCCGCCGCGGACGACGAGCGGTACGCGCTGCTCGTGGCAGAGCCGCGCGATGGCGGCGACTTCCTGTGTGTTCCCGGGAAGGACGACGAGATCCGGCGGACGGCCCTCGCCGAGCGCGTCGACGCCGTACCTCTCCAGCGAAGTCGGATCGGCGCGTATGTGGTCCGCGTCGACGATGCTCGTCAGCACGGAGACGACCTCTTCAGCGAGCGACACCTGCCCTGGCCGGCTGGAGCGACTCGGCAAAGCGCAGCATCCGGGTCGCTCCCTCGCGCAGCTGCTCCATCGACGTCGCGTACGAGATCCGCACGTAGCCGGGCGCATCGAACCCCTCGCCCGCCGTCACCGCGACGTATTCCTTCTCGAGGAGCGCCTGTGCGAAGTCGGCGGAGGTCCGGATGCCGCCGGGCGACAGCAGCCCCGAGATGTCCGGGAACAGGTAGAAGGCGCCCTTCGGCTTCACGCAGCGAATCGCCGGATTCGCCGTGAGCCACGCGTGGATCGCGTCGCGGCGCGTCCGGTACTCGTTGAGCATCGCGGTGACCGCATCCTGCGGCCCCACCACGGCGGCGAGCGCCGCCTTCTGCGTAATCGACGTGATATTCGACGTCGTCTGGCCCTGAATCGTGTTGAACGCGGACGTCAGCTCCTTCGGCGCAATCGACCAGCCGCAGCGCCAGCCGGTCATCGCGTACGACTTCGAGGCCGAGCCGGCAATCACCGTCCGATCGCGGTGGCGATCGAACAGCATTTTCGGCAGGTTGTGCGGCACCGGGTCGTAGATCAGCTGCTCGTAGCAGAGATCGAGAATGATCCAGATACCGGCCTTCGCGGCCGCATCGACGATCGCTGCGAGCGTTGCCTCATCCACCAGCGCGCCGGTCGGGTTGCACGGTGAGTTGATGATGATCCCCTTCGTCCGCGGCGTGACGGCGGCAATCACCGCGTCGGCGTGAACGGCAAACCCCTCGTCCGAGCGCGTCTGCACGATAACGGGTGTGGCGCCCACCAGCTTCACCTGCTCGGGAATGGTCGGCCAGTACGGTGCGTGCGTAATCACCTCGTCGCCCGGATCGAACAGCGCGAGCGCCGAATTGAAGAGCGCCTGCTTGCCGCCCGCAGTCAGCAGCACCTCGGCCGGCGTGATGTCGATCCCGTAATGGTCCTTGTAGCGCACGCAGATCGCCTCGCGTAGCTCGGGAATGCCCGCCGCCGCGGTGTAGCGCGTGAAGTTGGCGTCGATCGCCGCCTTGCCGGCCGCCTTGACGTGCTCCGGCGTCGGGAAGTCCGGCTCTCCGGCGGTGAAATCGACGACCTTGTAGCCGGCGCGGCGGAGCCGCTCCGCTTCGGCCGCGGCCTTCAGCGTGGCCGACCCGGCGACATTCGCGAGACGCTGTGCGAACATGTCTTCTCCTACTGCCTACTGCCTACTGCCTGCTTCTCCCGCAGCCGGCGCTCCACGACGGCGGGGACCAGCCCGTGCACCTCGCCGCCCAGCTGGAACACTTCCTTGATCAGCCGCGAGCTCAGGTACGTGTACTGCTCCGCGGGCATCATGAACACGGTCTCGAGCGTCGGCTCGAGGTGCCGGTTCATGAGCGCCATCTGAAACTCGTACTCGAAGTCCGACACCGCGCGCAGCCCGCGGACGATCGCGCTGGCGCGCCGCCGCCGGGCGTACTCGACGAGCAGGCCGTCGAAGGTGTCGACCTCGACGTTCGGGTACTCGCGGAACACCTCGCGGATGATCGCGACCCGCTCCTCGGCGGTGAAGAGCGGCTCCTTCTCGATGTTGACGAGCACCGCCACGACGATGCGCTCGAACAGATGCGCGCTGCGCAGGATGATGTCGACGTGACCGTTCGTCAGCGGATCGAACGAGCCCGGAAACACGGCGAGGCGGCCGTTGGGTGCGGGTGGTGGCGTCATCGCGTCAAAAACGTCAGCGTGCTGTCTCCCGATACGACGTCGCGGAGGCGCGCGAGCGGCGGCGGCACCACCGGCTCACGCCGCCGGGGCCGCTCGAGCACGAGGAGCGCGCCCGCCGCCATGCGATCGGCCGCAGCCGCCAGCGTGCGTGTCACCGTGTCGGGATCGGCGTCGTACGGAGGATCCAGCAGGATCAGATCGAACGCTGCATCCGCGCGCGCACGCCGCAACACCGACGCGACGTCGCCGCACTCGATAGTATAGCCCTCCTCGACACCGCATAGCGCGAGGTTCTCCGCAATCAGCGCCGCCGCGCGGCGGTCGCGCTCGACGAACGTCACGTGGGGCGCGCCGCGGCTCAGCGCCTCGATGCCGACGGCGCCCGTGCCGGCGAATCCGTCGAGCACGCGCGCGCCGGCGATGCGCGGCGCCAGGATGTTGAAGAGCGTCTCCCGCAGCTTGTCCGACGTAGGGCGGATGCCTGCCCACGTCGGGGTCTTGAGACGACGGCCTTTGAATCGACCCGCAATCACCCGCACAGGCGACTTGTTACCTCCACGGAACACCGAGCCACTGAGACGCCGAGGCAAATTAACAAAACTCGGTGCCTCGGTGGCTCGGTGGTTCGTCGCGGCGAAGAGCGCGTCACCCGACCTCAATCAACCCGAACTGCTGCTCCCAGCGCTCGTCCACGAACTGCTGCAGCTCCGGCGTCAGCCCCCCGTCGGCCACCAGCTGGCGCGCTTCGCGGTGCGCCTCCTCCATGATGTCGCGGTCGCGCACGAGGTCCCCGGTCCGCAGCTTCGGCAGCCCCGACTGCCGCGTGCCGAAGAAGTCGCCCGGGCCGCGCAGCTCCAGGTCCCGCTCGGCAATCGCGAAGCCGTCGTTCGTCGTCGCGAGCGCCTTCAGCCGCTCCCGCGCCTCGTCTGTCCAGGGCGCCTGATAGAGGAGGACGCCGACCGATTCCCACGGGCCGCGGCCGACGCGGCCGCGCAGCTGGTGGAGCTGCGAGAGGCCGAATCGCTCGGCGTGCTCCACGATCATGATCGAGGCGTTCGGCACATCCACCCCGACCTCTACGACCGTCGTCGAGACCAGGATATGGATCTGGCCTGCGGCGAACGCCTGCATGATGCGCTCTTTCGCGTCGGGCTTCATCCGGCCGTGGAGCAGCGCCACCCGGTACGCCGGGAAGATCTCGTGCTGGAGGTGGTCGGCCATCTCCGTCGCCGACTTGAGGTCGATCTTCTCGGACTCCTCCACCAGCGGGTAGACGACGTACGCCTGGCGGCCGGCGTCCAGGTGACCGCGCACGAGCTGATACACCTCGTCACGCCGTGATTCGGGCTTTACCAGCGTGCGCACGGGCTGACGGCCGGGCGGCATGTCGGTGATCTTCGAGACGTCGAGCTCGCTGTAGTCGGTGAGCGCGAGCGTGCGCGGGATGGGCGTCGCCGTCATGAGCAGCACGTCGGGGCGCAGCCCCTTGGCGCGCAGCGCCGCGCGCTGGACGACCCCGAACCGATGCTGCTCGTCGATGATCACGAGCCCGAGCTTGTGGAACCGGATCCCTTCCTGCACGAGCGCGTGCGTCCCGACGATCAGGTTCGTCGTCCCGCGCTCGATGTGCGCGTGCAGCGTGTGCTTATGCAGCCCCGGCGTGCTGCCGGTCAGCAGGTCGACGCGGAACCGCGACTGCGACAGCAGGCGCGCGATCGTGGCGTAGTGCTGCGCCGCCAGGATCTCGGTCGGCGCCATGAACGCCACCTGCAGCCCGTTCTCCATCGCGACCAGCGCGGCCAATAGCGCCACGATCGTCTTGCCCGCGCCGACGTCGCCCTGCAGCAGCCGGTGCATCGGCTGCGGCCGGCGCATGTCGTCGACGATTTCTCTGATCGCCTGCCGCTGTCCCGGCGTGAGCTTGAACGGCAGGATCTTCGCCGCCGCGGCGCGGATGCGGTCGTCCACCTTGGGCACGAACGGCTTGAGCTCGGTCCCGGCCGCGTGCCGCCGCCACGCGTGGCCGATCTGAAACAGGAAGAACTCCTCGAAGATCAGCCGCCGCTGCGCGGGCGTCCGGAAGGCGTTCAGCGTCGCGATCGAGGCCTCGTTCGACGGAAAGTGCGACTCCTCGAGCGCCGTGCGCCGCGGCACGAGCTGCAGGCGCGCGCGCAGGTCGGCGGGCAGGATGTCGGGAATCGCCGGCGGGAGCTGGTCGAGCGCCGACCGGACAAGCCTCCGCTGCATGTTCGGCGTCACCATGCCGGTCTTTTCGTAGAACGGCACGATGCGGCCCGTATGCACGCCGGTGATGTCCTCCGTCACCAGCTCGTATTCGGGATTCAGGAAATGCAGGCCGGTCGAGTCGAGCTTCACGTCGCCGAAGATGACGACCTGGAGGTGCGGGTGCAGGATGTCGGCGAGGTACGCCTGGTTCATCCACGTGCAGCGGATGGCGCCGCTCGCGTCGCTCACGACGGCATTGAAGATCTTGAAACCCCGCCGGCGCGTGATCGACAACCGCGCGCTCTTGATCTCGCCGAGCACCGCCGCCTTCGCGCCGGGACGCAGCGAGGCGATCGGCTGCATGCGGCTGCGGTCTTCGTAGCGGAACGGGAGCCGGTAGCAGAGATCCTCGACGGTAACCAGTCCGGCGCGCTTGAGATCCGCGGCCTTGCGCGGGCCGACGCCCTTGAGGAACTGGAGGGGGGTCTGGAGGAAATCGGTACTCAAGTCACAAGGCTCAAGTCACAAGTCAGAAGTCACAAGTCACAAGTCAGAATCGAAGCGGTTGTCTTGTGACTTGTGACTTGTGATTTGTGACTTGTGACCTGGCTACTGCACAACGACGGCCTGCCCCTGCCCGACCTCGATCCGGCGGATGTTGGCCGGCAACGCGAACGTCTCGTCGAGGCGCACGCCCTGCGGCTGCTCAGGCGAGCGCGAGTAGAAGCTCACGAGCTCCTGGAGCAGCGTGGGCGGGACCGGCACGCCCGAAATCTCTGCCGACTGGATCTCCAGCCGTCCCACGCCGTCGCGCGTGTGGAGGACGCCGGTAACCTTCACCGGCACGCGGCCGCCGATGAACGCCCACGGGTCGAGGGTCCCGCCGCTGGCGCGCCGCTTGGCCACCGCCTCAAGATCCAGGATCGCCTGCCCCGCCAGCCGTCCCTCCCCGACAATGGTGACCTCGGGCTGGGTGACACCGTTCGGCAGGTGCGGCTGCCCGCGAAACGCGAACCACGAGTTCAGCTCGTCCTGGGTGACGGGGGTCCGCCGCGTGCCCCCGCCCGGGCCGAGCTCGCCGTGCTGCCGGATGAGCGCGATTTTCTGCGCAAACGTCTCGGCGCTCTGCCGTGAGACCGTCGCCGCCGCCAGCGGGTCCCCCGCTGCGCGTGCGCGGTGGGGTGACAGAGACAGGAGCGTAGCGCAGGTGAGTACGATCACGGCCAGGGAGCGCGGGTGGTCGACCATGAAACCCTCTCGAAAAAGCGTGGTGTCCCGAGTGTAGCACCCCTTGATCTTCGCCTTCTATTCGCATATAGTCTGCCCACCGCTACCAGGAGGACGACCGTGCTACCGCTCACGAAACGCCAGCGCGAGATCCTGGACTACCTGAACGAGTTCATCCAGCAGCACGGGTACGCGCCGAGCCTCGAGGAAATCGGACGGCGCTTCAATCTCTCCTCGCTCGCCACGGTCCACAAGCACCTCACCAACCTGCAGGAGAAGGGGTTCATCCGGCGCGCCTGGAACCGGAGCCGCTCGGTCGAACTTGTGCCGACGCGCGTCGGCGACCGCGCGGTGGAACTGCCGCTGCTCGGGTTCGTCGCCGCCGGGGCGCCGATCGAGGCGATTGCGACCAGCGAGACGCTTGCCGTGCCCGAGACGCTCGTCGGCACGCGGGACAGCTACGTGCTGCGCGTCAAGGGCGACTCGATGATCGACGAGCAGATTCGCGACGGCGACTACGTGATCGTCGAGGATCGGAAGACGGCGGACAACGGCGAGATGGTGATTGCGCTCGTCGGCGGGCTCGACGTCACGCTCAAGAAGTTCTACCGCGACAACGGCAAGGTGCGGCTGCAGCCGGCCAATCCGGCGATGCAGCCGATCCTGGTGGACGCCGATCGCGTGCAGATTCAGGGCGTGGTCGTCGGCGTCATGCGCAAGTACTGATGGTCGCGCAGGCTGAAGCCTGCGCGACTACAAACGCCTGCGCAACAAGCAACTGTAGGGCGCACGCTTCAGCCTGCGAGGCTCAGCCCTTCGGCGGTGCTAGACCTGCCGCCATGGAACACCACCGCCCCGTCCCGCATCCACGCTCATCACCACGCAGTGCAGTTCTACGGCGATGAGCAGCAGCACACGCACGTCATCGGCCATCCCTCGAACGTCGTCACCCGGGACGCCGCGAGGCCCGCACGCCGCAAGTAGAATGCTTACTTTTTACTTTTCACTTTGCACTTTGCACTTTGTACTTTCTACTATCCTCATGAGCGATCAACCCGAGCGCAAGCAGATCAACTTCACCATCATTCCCGACGAAGCCCCGGGCGAGCCGCGGGTCTACGCGAACTTCTGCTCGATCGCGCACACGCCGTTCGACTTCACGCTGACGTTCTGCGAGGTGATGCCGCTCTCCGACAAGGACCTGCACGACGCCGAGGCCCAGCACGTGGTCAAGGCGCCGGTGCGCGCGCGAATCGTCGTGCCCGTGCAGTTCGTCCCCAATCTCGTCGCGGCGCTGCAGGAGCACATGCGCGTCTTCTCCGAGTCGTACTCCAACGTCGGGTGGACGAAGGGGCCGGTGCACTGAAGTCCGCAACCACGACCCGCCGGGTTATCAGAGCTCTGTCAGCGCAGCATCCCAACGCCGACACCGAGCTCCACTACCGCAACGCGTTCGAGCTGCTGGTGGCAACGATCCTCTCGGCGCAGTCCACCGACGAGCGCGTCAACATGGTGACCCCCGCGCTGTTTGCGCGCTATCCCGACGCCCGCGCGCTGGCGGCCGCCGTGCCGGCCGACGTGGAGCGCCTCATCGTCTCGACCGGGTTCTTCCGGCAGAAGGCGAAGGCGATCATCGGCATGGCGCACCGGCTCGCGGCCGAGCACGGCGGTGAGGTCCCCGCCGACATGGACACGCTGACCGAGCTCCCCGGCGTCGGCCGCAAGACGGCGAACGTGGTGCTCGGCCACGCGCTCGGCGTCCCCGCGCTGGCGGTCGACCGGCACGTGCTGCGCGTCGCCAACCGCATCGGCATCGCGACAACCGACGACCCGGAGCGCGTGGAACAGCAGCTCTGCGCGGCGCTGCCGAAGCCGATGTGGACGCTCGCCTCCGACGTGCTGATCCTGCACGGCCGCCGCGTCTGCCGGCCGAAGCCGCTGTGCGACCGGTGTTCGGTACGGAAGGACTGCGAGTACTATCGAACGGCGATCGCGCCGGGCCGACGCGACCGTCGGCCCCGGATATGACCCGCGAACGGTTCGAACGGCTCGTCGGCGAGGCGGTCACGCTCATCCCGAAGCGCTTCCGGCGGGAGATCAAGAACCTCGCGCTCGTCGTCGAGGCCGAGCCGAGCCCGGAGCTGCTCGAGGAAATGGAGATCGAGCCGCCCGATACGCTCTACGGCCTCTATCAGGGCACGCCGCTCACCGAGCGGACATGGGGCTACGGCAACACGCTGCCGGACCGCATCGTCATCTTTCAACGCCCGATCGAGGAGGACTGCGAGGACGAAGACGAGATCCGCGCGGTGATCGGCGAGACGCTCATTCACGAAGTGGGCCATTACTTTGGCCTCAGCGAAGAAGAGATCGAGGAAATCGAGGAACGCTACTGGCGGGGCGATACGCTCGGACCCGATGAGGACGAGGACCGGTAGGCGGAACCCCTTAGGGCCCCGCGCGAAAAAGCGGTTCGGCCAGCACTTTTTGGAGCCGGTCTGGGTGGCCAAGGTCGTCGACGCGATCGGCGCCGCTCCGCACGACATCTTCCTCGAGATCGGTCCCGGGCGCGGTGCGCTGACGACGGCGCTGGCGCCGTACGTGCGGCAGGTGATCGCCGTGGAGATCGATCGCGATCTGGCGGCGGCGCTGCCCGGCCGCGTTCCGCCGAACGTCCGCGTCGTGATCGGCGATTTTCTCGACGTGGATCTGGATGCGCTGCTCGAGGGCACGCCTCTGCCCATCCGCGTGGCCGGCAATCTTCCGTACAACGTCGCGTCGCCCATCCTGTTCCGGCTGTTGGAGGCTGCCGACGAGGGCCAGCGGTTCCGCGACGCCACGCTGATGCTCCAGAAGGAAGTAGCCGAGCGTCTCGTAGCGGTGCCGGGGTCGGCGGGCTACGGTGCGCTCGCCATCCAGGTGCGCCTGCTGGCCGACGTCGACCGCCTGCTCACGTTGCCACCGGGCGCCTTTCGGCCGCCCCCAAAAGTCACCTCCGCGCTCGTGCGGCTGCGCTTCCGCGCGGCTTCCGCCGACATCGGCGATCCCGCCGCCTTCGAACGGGTCGTCCGGGGGTTGTTCCGGCAGCGCCGGAAGACGCTCCTCAACGCGCTGCGCCCGGTTGCCGCCGGATTCGGGTGTTCGGCCGAACAGGCACTGGACCGCGCCCGCCTCAATCCGACCCGGCGCCCGGAGACGCTGACGGTCGACGACGTGGCCCGGCTCACGCGGGCTGTGCTATAGTTTGCCCGGAAGTCGTTGCAGCGGCCGACCTTAGTAGGGGCCGACCTTGAACTCGGCTTCTACATGCCTCTGCGTCCCGCCATGGTTCCAGGCGTTCCCAGCCGCCTGAATGCCGCCGCCGTCGCCCGCCCCGGGCGGCGGTCGCGGAGGAAACGTGACGTAGGCCGGGTTCTGTGGGACTCGGCTGAAGGCGTGTCCGAAGGATGCGCCCTGCGCTGGGATCCGCATGGATCAGTCCGCTCCGTCCGCCGTGTCTCCGGGCACGCTCGAGGTGGTGCCGCTCGGCGGCCTCGGCGAGTTCGGCATGAACATGATGGCGATGTCGTGGGATGACACGACGATCCTCATCGACGCCGGCGTCATGTTTCCGGACCCCGATCAGCTCGGCGTCGACCTGATCATTCCGGATCTGAGCTACGTCGACGCGCGGCGGCCGCACGTCAAGGCGCTCGTGCTCACCCACGGCCATGAGGATCACATCGGCGCAGTGCCGCACGTCATGCCGCTCTTCGACGGCCCGGTCTACGGCACCGCGATGACGCTGGCGCTCGTCGAGCCGAAGCTGGAGGAGCACGCGCTCGCTTCGGACGACCGCCTGAAGGTGGTGAAACCGCGCGACGTGGTGACGATCGGGCCGTTCACGCTCGAGTTCATTCGCGTCACGCACAGCATGCCCGACTGCGTGGCGCTCGCGATTACGACGCCCGTCGGACTCATCGTGCATACCGGCGACTTCAAGATCGACCAGACGCCGCTCGACGGCGAGCACTTCGACCTGCACCGGTTCGCGGAGCTCGGCCGCCTGGGCGTGCTCGCGCTCTTCGCCGACAGCACCAATATCGATCGCAAGGGATTCACGGGGCCGGAAATCGAGGTCATCGACGCGTTCGAGGAGCTGTTCACCAGCACCAGCGGGAAGCTGGTGGTGGCGACCTTCTCGTCGAGCATCTACCGGATGCAGATCCTCGTCGACCTCGCCGTGCAGTTCGACCGGCGCGTGGCGTTCGTCGGCCGCAGCATGGTGAAGAACGCGGAAATCGCGCAGCGGCTCGGCTTCCTGCACGTTCCCTCCTGCGTGCAGATCCGGGAATCGGACGTGCCCGGCTTCGCCTCGCAGGATGTGCTCTGCATCACCACCGGCTCCCAGGGCGAGCCGCAGGCGGCGCTGCCGCGGATTTCCATCGACGATCGTCGTTTCGTCCGGCTCGGACCGGACGACACCGTCGTCTTCTCGGCGCGCGCCATTCCGGGCAACGAAAAGGCGATCGCGCGGACGATGAGCCACGTGGCGCGGCGGGGGGCGGACGTGGTCACCGACTCGATCAAGCACGTCCACGTCTCCGGCCACGGGAGCGCCGAGGAGCTGAAGCTGGTGCTGTCGCTCGTCCGGCCGCGGTATTTCGTGCCGATTCACGGCGAGTACCGCCAGCTCTCGCAGCACGCGCGGGTGGCCGAGCGCGTCATGGCGGGCGTCGAGCCGAAGCTTCAGGTGCTGCTGGCAGAGAACGGCGACATCATCCAGTTCGACCGGCGCGGCGGCCGGATCGCCGAGAAAGCGCCGGCCGGCCGCGTCTTGATCGATCTGACGCGGATCGGTGAGGTCGGCGACGAGGTACTGCGCGACCGCCGGCATCTGGCCGCCGACGGCGTGATCATCGCCGTCGTGGCGATCAACAGGCAGACGGGCGCACTGGTCGGCGATCCCGAGCTGGTCTCGCGCGGCTTCGTCGTCGCCGAGAGCGACGCCGGAGCGATGTTCCGCGACGCCGCGGCGCTGGTGGCCGAGTGCATCGCGGGCTCCAGCGTGGAAGAGCGGACGGATCAGGGGCTGATGACCGAGAAGCTCCGCGGCGAGCTGCGGCGGTTTTTCAAGAAGCGTTCGGGCCGGCGGCCGCTCGTGCTGCCCATCCTGATGGAGATCTGATGGCTGACTCCACGTTGTCACGCCGCATCAGCGAGTTTGCCGGTGTGGCGCTCTTCGCGCTCGCGCTGATCTGGCTGATTGCGCTCGTCACCTACGAGCCAACCGATCCGGTCTGGTTCTTCACGACCGAGACGGCGCACCCGCCCGCGAATTTCGTCGGCCGCGTCGGCGCGTTTCTCTCCGAGCTGTCGTTCCAGCTCTTCGGCTACGCGTCGTACCTCCTCCCGGTGGTGATTGCCGTGGCCGGCTGGCACTACTTCTGGTGCCAGCCGCCCCAGGCCGCCTACACCAAGCTGTTCGGCGCCATGCTGTTCTTCGGCTGCGCCAGCGCGTTCCTCAGCCTGGTCTTCGGGAGCGCGGAGGTGGCGGGCAAGACGTTCCACGCGGGGGGATCGCTCGGCACGTGGGCGGGGGCGGCGCTGTCCGAGTACTTCAACCGGACGGGATCGATCATCGTGCTGCTGACGCTGATGGCGCTCTCGGTGATTCTCTCGACGCACTTCTCCTTCGGCGAGCTGTTTGCGAGAGCGAGTGAGCGGTCGCGCGACCTGTCGGCCAGGAGCGTCGGGTCGGTGCGGGTGTGGCTCGAGCGGCGCCGCAAGGCGCGCGAGCGGCGCACAAAGTCGGGAACCGGGATCCGCGATGCGGGATCCGTGGTCGTTGAGCCCATGGCTGCCGCCGGTCAGCCAGCGCCGGCACCAGCGCCGACTCGAACGCCACAAATCGCGACGTCGATGACTCGCCGGCCGGATCCCGGATCCCGGATCCCTGATCCCGGTTCCCCCCGGATCCCGGAGTCGCCGCCGGCAAAGCCGGCGCCGCGCAGGCAGGGCGCCTATACGCTGCCGCCGGTCTCGCTCCTCGACGCGCCGAAGATGGAGCGGAAGATCGACGAGCGCGAGCTGATGGAAGCGGCGCGGCAACTCGAGGAGAAGTGCCGCGAGTTCGCGGTGGAAGGTCAGGTCGTGCAGATCCATCCGGGCCCCGTCGTGACGACCTTCGAGTTCAAGCCCGAGGCGGGGGTGAAATACAGCAAGATCACGAGCCTCGCCGAGGACCTGTGTCTCGCGATGCAGGCCGAGTCGGTACTCATCGACCGCATTGCCGGCAAGTCGACCGTCGGCATCCAGATCCCGAACCCGAACCGCGAGACGATCTCGCTGCGCGAGCTAATCGAGTCGGATGCGTATCAGCGGTCGCTCTCGAAGCTGACGCTGGCGCTCGGCAAGACGATCCACGGCGAGCCGTACGTGACGGACCTCGCGATGATGCCGCACCTGCTCATCGCCGGCTCGACCGGCACGGGCAAATCGGTCGGCCTCAACGCGATGCTGACGAGCATCCTCTACCGCGCCACGCCCGACGACGTGCGGCTGATTCTGATCGATCCCAAGCGCCTCGAGCTCGGGATATACGAGGACGTCCCCCACCTGCTCACGCCCGTCGTGGTCGATCCCAAGAAGGCGGCCAACGCGCTGCGCTGGGCCGTGCAGGAGATGGAGGAGCGGTACAAGACGCTCGCCGCCGAGGGGGTGCGCAACATCGACCAGTACAACCGCAACATCCGGCTGGCGCTGGCCGAGGGGGCGACGCGCGAGCCCGATGCGCCCAAGCCGCTGCCGTTCATCATGGTGGTGATTGACGAGCTCGCCGACCTGATGATGGTGGCGAGCAACGAGGTCGAGGAGTCGATCGCGCGGCTCGCGCAGATGGCGCGAGCGGTCGGCATTCACCTGATCCTCGCGACGCAGCGCCCGTCGGTGGACGTCATCACCGGCCTCATCAAGGCCAATCTGCCGTCGCGCATCTCTTTCCGCGTTTCGTCGAAGACCGATTCGCGGACCATTCTCGACAGCAACGGCGCCGAGCAGCTGCTCGGCCGCGGCGACATGCTCTTCCTGCCGCCGGCCTCGTCACGCTGCATCCGGCTCCACGGCCCGTACATCTCCGAGCAGGAGAGCGCGCGGCTCGCCAGCTTCCTTCGCAAACAGGGGAAGCCGGTCTTCGACGAGTCGATCGCCGCCGAGGACGAGAAGAGCGGCCCCGAGGGGCTCGAGTTCGAAAAGGACGAGCTGTACGACGAGGCGGCGCGCATTGTCGTCAGCACCGGCCAGGCGTCGATCTCGTACCTGCAGCGGAAGCTCCGGATCGGTTTCAGCCGCGCCGCGCGCCTCGTCGACATGATGGAAGCCGACGGGCTGGTCTCGCCCGGCACCGGCGGCAAGCCGCGCGAAGTGCTCGTCGATCGCAACTACTTCGAGGAGGTGGATGCGCAGCTTCGCTAGAAGCACCCCAACGCGCCAAATCCGCGCGACGCCACCCCACCTAGGAGCGGTCGCGGCGGCGCTGGCGCTCGCGGCGGCTGCCCCCGTCCTCGTGGTAGCCGGAGGGCTTCAGCCCTCCGGCGCGCAGGCGGCCTCCGCCGCGCAGGCCGCCTCCGGGACCCAGGACGTCCAGGCGCTCTACACCGAGGCACTGGCGCGGGAGCGTGCGCTGCGTCGCGAGATGGACCTCGCCCCGCAGATGCGCGCCCAGCCCCCCGGCGAGGCGTCGACGGCCCTGCTCGCCCGCATCCGCGAGACCGTGGGCCGGTACGAGAGCCTGATGCGCCGCTTCCCGCGCAGCGGGTACAGCGACAACGCGCTCTGGCAGGCCGCGGTCCTGGCGGCCGACGCCTTCTGGCAGTTCGGCGATACGCGCGATCGCACGGAGGCGCTGCGCCTGTTCGATTTGCTCAGGGCGCAGTACCCCACGAGCTCCCGGATGGCACAGATTGAGGGCCACGTCATGCGCCTGAACGGTGCGGACGGCCGTACGCCCGGATCGACGCTCAAGACGATCCGCCGCGAGGCGCTGCCCGACGCGCTGCGCATCACGCTCGAGCTCGAGCGCGAGGCGATGTTCCACGAGGAGCGGCTCGACGCCCCGCCGCGCGTCTTCATCGACCTGCGGAACACGCAGCCGGTCGAGGCGCTCAAGGATGCCACCGTCCCCTTCCCGGACGATGTCGTGCGGCAGGCGCGGATTGGACGCCAGGCGGACAACCGGACGCGGGTGGTGTTCGATCTCGACGGGGCGGGCCGGTACAGCGTCTACTCGCTCTACAACCCGTACCGCATCGTCATTGACTTCGAACGAGCCGCTGTCACGGACGCGAAGACGGCAGCCGCCACGAGCGAAACCAAGGACACCAGGTCCGTCGGCCCGCCCGCGGGAGCTCCGGGCGCCAAACCGGTCGTCACCGAGGCTGCTCCCCCGCCGTCACCCGCAGCCGCGAACAGCCGCGGCGGCTTCTCGCTCTCGCGGCAGCTCGGGCTCCGTATCTCGCGCGTGGTCATCGATCCGGGCCATGGCGGCCACGATCCAGGCGCGCGTGTGCGCGGGCTGAACGAGGCGGAGCTCGTCCTCGACGTCGCGCTGCGCCTCGAGAAGCTCCTCCTCAAGGAGCCCGGCGTCGAGGTGGTCCTCACGCGGCGCACGAACGGCTACGTGCCGCTCGAAGAGCGGACCGCGATCGCCAACCGCGCGGGCGCCGATCTCTTTCTGTCGATCCATGTCAACGCGAGCGCGAGCGCCGGCATCCGCGGGTTCGAGACGTACTTCCTGAACTTCGCGCCCAACCCCGAAGCCGAGGCGCTGGCGGCCCGCGAAAACGCCGGCTCGGCGAAGACCATGGCGAGCCTGCCGGACATCGTGAAGGCGATCACGCTGAACAATAAGCTCGACGAGTCGCGCGACTTCGCTGCCATGCTTCAGGCGTCGATGTACGAGCGGCTGCGGAAGGTCGACCGCAGCGCGCGCAATCTGGGGGTCAAGCAGGCGCCGTTCATGGTCCTCATCGGCGCGACGATGCCGAGCGCGCTCGCGGAGATCTCGTTCGTGACCAATCAGGAGGATGCCGCCCTGCTGCGGAGCCAGGCCTATCGCCAGCACATCGCGGAGGCGCTGTTTGCGGGGATCGTGAAGTACCAGCAGACATTGAAGAGCTCGGCGGCCCCAGTTCTGCGTTCCGGGTTCTGAGTTCCGAGTTCGTGTGCCAGGTTCCGGTTCGTAACGCCCCCGGATCACCCGCGGCGGCCGCGCGGGCGCTTCGCGGCCTTTCGCCGTCGCGCTGTCTCCCAACGCGCCGTCGTTGGCTGCAAGCGGTTCGACGCCTGCTTATCGCACACGTCCCGCGGATCCGGTTGGCATGAAGTCCTGTGCGTCAGCTTGAGAAGCGATCGAGTACTTACTGCTTTTCGTAGACCCTCACTCCGTGGGTAAGTCTTGTATTGGGCAGAGAACCATAGTCAACCCTTGATCTCGCGACGACAACAACGACCCGCAGGATGACGGCAAGAATATCTCGTCGCATACGTGATCTGCCGTGTTTTGTGTCGCCCGTCTAACGCAACGAATGAGCCGCGCGCCGTGGCGACATAATGGCACGAGACGACGCGGCGCGTCGGCTCCATTCGTTTGTTGGACTAAATCCGCCTGCGGCGGATAGATCAAGAGCTCGCTACTGACGGTCGGGTTCTCCCACCATTGACGGAAGGGTGGCGCGAAGATCTCCTCCGGGGAGCGGTCCCTTTACCTCCCGCTCCCCAGAAGGAGAGAC
>JACPTI010000001.1 GCA_016192845.1 Acidobacteriota bacterium | reverse complement strand
GAGAGCGGAGAGGATTACCTCTTTCACAAGGGGCAGTTCGCGTTCGTCGATTTTCCGGAGTCTGTACGAAAGAAGATTCTCGCACTTCAACGAGCCAGCTAACATGGCGCTGCACCCGACGCCGCCTGCGTCGCTCGCGCGTCGCAGCCGGCGCGGGTGAGCGCCAACGTTAGGCGCACTTCAGGGAGGTTCAGATGCCTTGGCCGGAAGAACTCTACGACCTGATCTTCATACCTCACATGAACGACAGGCTCGATGGGTTGGCTGATTTGGCAGAGCCAGAAGAGTGGGACTACCGTCGGACCGAAACGTATCTGTCTCTTCTTCCTGAAGCTCTTCGAGCGCATCTGCGCGCCCCTGACCGCGGGACTCCTGCGACCGGTCACCGCCGACGCGCGGCTCGCGGAGGAGAAGCGCCATCGGCTCGACTGTCTCTATCAGCGCATCGTCACCGACCTCGATGCACTGCTCCAGGCCATCGGTTTGAGGACCGCCGCATGACCCACGCTCGAAACGAGTACATAATTCGCGCAAGGAGCCGGATAACGGTCTACGCGCCTAAGTCGCCGATATTGAAGTATTTACAAGCGGATGAAGACGAGGGAGGCGACTCCGTAAGCCAGCGCCGCAATCGACAACGTGGCCGAGAATCCCCAGTTCATCGCCAGAAAGACGGCAAGCGTCGCCCCGACCACTGAGAGCGCGCCGTTCATGCCCCAGCCCCACGGGATGAGCGCGGGGCGCGCCGCCGCGACGAGCCGCATGCCGGCCGGGAGTGGAATTCCGAGCACGATGCCGGTCGGGATGATCAGCGCGGCCGCCATCGCGATGCGGAGCGGAAGCGGCCACGGAATCGCGACGTCCACCAGCGACGCAAGGAGCGCGGCGCTGACGAGCGCGACGCCGACAACCGCCGCGAGCGCCCGGAGCGCGGACGCGCGGATGCGCTCAGGTGCGGCCCGGCGGCTGATCAGGCTTCCCAGGCCGGTGCCCAGCAGGAGCGAGAAGAGCGTGACCGTCAGCGAGTAGACCGGGTGCCCGAGCAGGAGCACGAACCGCTGGAGGAGCGCCACCTCGAGCAGCATGAAACCGGCGCCGAGCGCGCCGAAGTACATCAACCAGCGGCCCCATCCTGGGGCCGGCCGCTCGCCGCCGGCGACGAGCGGTCCGATGACGAAGAGCGCCACGAGGACCGCCGAGATCCCCATCAGCGTCAGCAGCGCACTCAAGCCGTTGCCGAACAACATCGACCGCCCGAACGCGACGCCGAACTGGTCGCCGAGCCGCGTCGTGTGAAAGAAGAACGGCCGATCGTCGGTTGTCGGGGATATGTCGATCGGGTACGTCTCGAGAAAGTGTCGTCGGTCGCTCGCCAGAATGAACCGCGCGTAGTCGGCCACGTTCGTTCCGGTGCGCTCCATCTCCACGGGGCTGTCGGCCGCCGGCGGCGACGTCATCCCGGGGGCGTAGAGCACGGTGAAGCCGAGCCGGTCCGCAATCTCGTGGAGCCGCGTCGTTTCGGCGGGGGTAAACGGCCGTTTCTTGAGCAGGAAGGTTGCCACACGGTCGTGGCGGACGATCGCCAGATGCCGCGCGACCTCGAGCCCGCGGGCGGCGCAGGCCTCGTGCGCGAGCGAGACCAGACGCAGGCCATCGAACACCCATCGTGTGATCGTGAGCATCCCGTCGTCGCCGAGGTGGTCGAGGTATTCGCCGAAGGCCTCGGTCGTATACAGCGAGTTTTCGGTGAGCGTATAGGCGCCTGCGGCTGTTGCCGCCCAGGTGTCGACGAGCGACGCCTGAATCACGTCGTAGGTCGAGGTGCTCCGCCGCACGAAGCTGCGTCCGTCATCGATGTGGATGCTGACGCGCGGGTCGGCGTAGACGCCCCCCGAGTAGTCGCGGAACCGGCCGAGCATCACGTCGCGCACGATGATGGGATTGATTTCGACGCCGTCGACCCGGCGTGCGCCGAACACGAGTGCGGACACAAGGTCGCGCCCGCCGCCCGGCCCGATGACCAGCGCAGTGAAGCCGCCGGGGCGCTCGGCCAGGTGGTACGCCAGCGCGGTCAGCTCGTACCGCAGGTACGCGGCGTCAGAGAGTTTCCCGGCTCCGCTGAGGATAGGCGTCGACGCCGCCGAGTCGATGTCCATGAACAGCGATGCGCCGCGTGCGCCGGCGAAGGTCGGGCTGAGCGACCAGTCGCCGTGGGCGCGGTCGTAGACCGCCACGCGGGAGAAGGAATTCCACTTGCTGAACAGTACCCGGTCACCTTCGTGGCCTTTGGTGTCCACCACGTCGAACGGGGCGGCGCGCGTCGCCTGAGCGGCCGCCGGCAAGCTGAACAGCGCGACGGACGCGGCGAGCACGCGGCCGCGGCGGGGAGGGGGCGCAAAGCAGACGGCGGCGGTCAGCGCCAGCCCTGCCGCGGCGAGCACGACGCCGGGCGCGCCGAGCCGGTCGAGCAACGGAATCAGCGCCAGGCAGCCGGCCGCCGCGCCCACCAGGTCCGCGCCGTACACCACGTTGATGCGGGACGCCAGCCGGGCAAAGGCGATGGCGATCACGGCGCCGCCCGTCAGGAACGGCACAGCCGCCAGGCCGTAAATGACGAGCATGAGGACGAGATTCGACGGCGAGTAATTCAGGCCGACGCGAATGCGTACCAGACACGCGAGCGCCACGACGGTTCCGACCGCATGGACGAGCGCCGCGGCGGTCAGGAGATCGCGCGTGCTGACCGGCGCGAGCCGGCGGCGAAGGACATAGACGAGGACGCCGCTGGCGCTCAGGCCGAAGAGCGCGATCGAAATGGCGAGAAACGCGAAGTGGTAATACATCGTGACCGAGAAGATCCGCGTCAGCGCGAGCTCGGTCATCAGGATCGCCGCCGACACCCCCCCGATCCCCGCCACTGTGAGCGAGTCCGCCCGCTCGGCGTCGCCCCGTTCCATCGATTGGAGTCTAGCAGGCCGAGTTCGCGATGAAGGCGCTGGCGCAGGAAGCCGGCGCGCGGGCGTTCTTTCCGGCCAACATCAAGGAGCCGGCCGGCGTGTACGGGAAGATCGCGGACGAACTCGCGAACCAGTACCTGCTCGGCTACACGTCGACCACTCCGCATCTTGACGGGGCGTACCGGCGTGTCGCCATGCGCGTCGACCGGCCCGGTGCACGCACGCGCACGCGGGCGGGGTATTTCGCGTCGCAGCCGCCGCCGGTCGCCCATCGTTAGCGGATAATTGCCGCGTGACGATCCTGGCCGCCGCGGCCGTCGGCTGGGTGACGGTAATCCTCCTGGCGCCGTGGCTGCCGGTGCCTGCGGCGGGGATCGTGTACCTGTTCGGGTCGCGTATCTGCCACCAGATTGCGGAGCGGTCGCTCTCGCTCGACGGCGCCCAGCTTCCCGTCTGTGCGCGGTGTCTGGGCGTGTACATGGGCGCGGCCGTTGCTTTGTTGCCGGGTCCGCGCCGCCTGCGCTGTCGCGTGCCGCGGCACCCGGCCTCCGCACGCGGAGTGGCAATTCTGGCGCTGGCACTCAACGGCGCAACGATTGCCGTTGAATGGGCGGATCTCTGGCAACCGTCGAACGCCGTGCGCGCCGCGGCAGGCGCCCTGCTCGGGGCGGCGGTGGGGCTGGCCGTCGCCCATGTCCTGCAGCCCCGGCGCGCGGAGGTCGTACAGTAGACTACGAGCGATGCACATCGCGGCGGCGGACGAGGCCCGCCCCCTTCGAACAACCTATCTGATTTGCGCGGCCGCCTGGGCACTGCCGGGCGCGGGACACCTGTGGCTGGGACGCAGCCAGAAGGGGCTGGTCTTTCTGATGACGCTCCCGCTGATGTTTGCGTGCGGGCTGTGGCTCGAAGGCCGGCTGTTCCCGTTCGAGCTGACGCAGCCGCTCGTGGCGCTCGCCGCGTTCGCCGACATCGGCATCGGCGTGCCGTACTTCGTCGCCAAGGCGATGAGCCAGGGGGCCGGACGCGCCATCGCGCCGACCTTCGAGTACGGCAACGCGTTCCTCATCGTCGCCGGCCTTCTCAACATCCTCGTCGTCCTCGATGCATTCGATGTGGCGCAGGGGCGCAAATGACGTCACACCTCGGGGCGATGGTCGTCTTCGCGCTCTTCGTCTCCGTGGTGTTCGCCACGCTGATGCGTGACGAGCCGCGGGAGCAGCTGCGGCTCGGGTTGCGGCTGTTTGGCGGGCTGGTGGGCGGAGGTATCGTGGCCGGCTGGCTCCTCTATCCGCTCCCGTTCTAAGTGAACGGCCGCACCCTTCAGCTCTGGGGTCCGGTCGTCGTCTACATGGCGGCGATCTTCTACGTGTCGTCGTTGCCCCAGCCGCCGACGCCCCCCGGATCGGACAAGCCCTGGCATGCGGTCGCGTACTTCGGCCTCGCGGTCGTGGTCGTGCGCGCCGTGATCGGCGGGCTGCCGCGACGGCTGTGCCTGCGCACGGCAGGTGTCGCGATCGCAATTGCGGTGGCGTACGCCGCCAGCGACGAGTTCCATCAAACGTTCGTGCCCGGGCGATCGGCCGACCTCAACGACCTGATCGCCGACACCGTTGGCGTGTTCGCCGGCACGGCGGCCTGCTGGGCGTGGGGCGCAATAAGTCACAAGGCCCAAATCACAAGGCTCAACTCAGAATGAACTTTCTTGTGACTTATGACTTGTGATTTGTGATTTGTGCCTTGTGCCTTGGTATAATCGCGCCAACCTCGCGCGATGGGCTTTGAAAATCTTCTTCTCGAGCGGGACGGCGCCGTAGGCGTCCTCACCATCAACCGTCCGCAGGTTCTGAACGCGCTCAATACCCCCACAATCGACGAGCTGCGCCGCGCGGTGCTCGATCTCAAGCACGACGCCGGCGTCCGTGCCGTGATCGTCACCGGCGCCGGCGAGAAGGCGTTTGTCGCCGGCGCCGACATCAACGAGCTCGCGGTGCAGCGGCCGGTCGAGGGCAAGGAGCACGCGCTGCGCGGGCAGCACGTGTTCGATCTGATCGAGAACATGGGCAAGCCGGTGATCGCCGCGATCAACGGCTACGCGCTCGGCGGCGGCTGCGAGCTGGCGATGGCGTGCACGCTCCGCGTCGCCGCCGATACCGCGCGGCTCGGCCAGCCGGAGGTCAACCTCGGCATCATCCCCGGGTACGCCGGCACGCAGCGCCTCGCGCGGCTCGTCGGCAAAGGCGTCGCGCTCGACCTGCTGCTGTCGGGACGGCAGGTCACGGCCGCCGAGGCGCTGCAGGTCGGGCTCGTCAACCGCGTCGTGCCCGCGGCGGAGCTGATGAGTGAGTCGAAGAGGCTGGCGTCGGAGCTGGCGGCAAAGCCACCCGTGGCGGTGCGCTACATCATCGAGGCGGTAAACCGCGGGCTCGAGGTCTCCTTCGACAAGGCGCAGTTTCTCGAGGCGACGCTCTTCGGGCTGGTGGCGTCGACCGACGACATGCGCGAGGGGACCGCCGCGTTCCTCGAAAAGCGCAAGGCGGACTTCAAGGGCAGGTAGGCGGCCGCATGGAGCTCGCTGGCACGCGCACCGCCGCCGGCTGCCGCTTCGCCATCGTCGTCTCCCGCTTCAACGAGGAGATCACCGATGGGCTGCTCGCCGGCGCCCGCCAGGCGCTCGCCGAAGCGGCGGTCCGGGACGACGACATCACCATCGTGCGCGTGCCTGGCTCGTTCGAGATCCCCGTGGCGGCGCTCCGCGCGGCGAGGACGGGCCGCTTCGATGCCGTGATCTGCCTCGGCTGCCTGATCAAGGGCGAGACGATGCACTTCGAGTACATCGCAGACGCCACGTGCCATGGGATTACCGACGCCGCCACCGCCACGGGGGTGCCGATGGCACTCGGCGTGCTGACGACGCTGACGGAGGCGCAGGCGTACGAGCGCGCCGCCGACGGGCCCGGGAACAAAGGGCGCGAGGCGGCGCTGGCGGCCGTCGAGATGGCCACGCTCTTTCGCCGCTTTCCCCAGGGTGTAGTCGGATGACGACCCGGACCGAGCGCCGATCGGCGCCGCGCATCGCCAGGCAGGCGCGCCATCACGCGCGCGAGGCGGCCCTGCAGATGCTGTACCAGTGGGAGGTGGGCCGCGCCTCGATGCCCGACGTCCTGCGGACCTTCTGGCTGCACGACGAGCCGCCCGCGAGCGAGCTGGCGCCCGGCCAGCGCACGTTTGCCGAGGCGCTCGCCACCGGCGTGACCGACCACGTCGGCAGCATCGATCCGATCATCGCCGAGGCGGCCGAGCACTGGCGCCTCGAGCGGATGAACGTGATGGATCGCCTGATCCTGCGGCTGGCGGTGTACGAGTTCCTGCACGAGCGCGACACGCCGTCGCGCGTCATCATCAACGAGGCGCTCGAGCTCGCCCGCACGTTCAGCACGGACGAGGCGGTGCGGTTCATCAACGGGCTGCTCGATGCCATCCGCCGCCGCCTCGAACGCGAATGACGACGACGCAGGAATCCGATCAGGTCCTCCAGCGGCGGGCGAACCTCGAGGAGCTGCGCCGGCTCGGCGTGGCGCCGTACCCGAATCGCTTCGACCGCCAGGCGTCGATCGACGGGATCGTCCGGGCGCACGGCGGCAAGACGGGCGAGGAGCTCGATGCCGCGCGCACCACGACGCGGACCGCCGGCCGGATCCTCGCGATCCGGAGCTTCGGCAAGGCGAACTTCCTCGTGCTGAGTGACGGCAAGGCGCGCATCCAGGTGTATATCCGCGAGGACTCGCTTCCCGCCCGCGACTTCCAGATCTTCAAGCTGCTCGACTTCGGCGACTGGGTCGGCGTCGAGGGACAGCTGTTCCGGACCAAGACGAAGGAGTTCACGATCCGGGCGTCGCGGCTCGAGTTCCTGGCCAAGTGCCTCCTGCCGCTGCCGGAGAAGTGGCACGGCCTGACCGACGTCGAGATCCGGTACCGGCAGCGCTATCTCGACCTGATCGTCAATCCGGAGGCGCGGCAGGTCTTCGAGCTGCGCAGCCGCGTGGTGACGGCGATCCGCGAGTTCCTCGTCGGGCGCGGGTTCCTCGAGGTCGAGACGCCGATGATGCAGTCGATCCCGGGCGGCGCGCTGGCGCGTCCGTTCGTGACGCATCACAACGCGCTCGACATCCCGCTCTACATGCGTGTCGCCCCCGAGCTCTACCTGAAGCGGCTCGTCGTCGGCGGCATCGAGCGCGTCTTCGAGATCAACCGGAACTTCCGCAACGAGGGGATGTCGGCACAGCACAACCCCGAGTTCACGATGCTGGAGTTCTACTGGTCGTACGCCGACTACACCGACCTGATGTCGCTCACCGAGGACCTGCTGGTGGAGGTGGCGCAGACGGCGCTCGGCACCGACGAGCTGCGGTACGGCGATCACACGATTGCGCTGAAGAAGCCGTTCCCGCGGCTGCTGCTGCGCGAGGTGGTGCGCGCGGCGGCGTCGAAGCGTCTGGGCGTCGATGTCGCTCCAGACGACCTCCGCGCGCGGGACCGCGCGGCGGCGCTCGCGGCGCGGCTCGGGATTGAGGTGACGCCCGGCATGGGGGCGGGCGCGATCACCGTCGAGATGTTCGAGCGGCTGTGCGAGCAAGACCTCGTCCAGCCGACGTTCGTCCACGACTTTCCGACCGAGGTGTCGCCGCTGTCGAAGCAGAAACCGGACGACCCGGAGACGGTCGAGCGGTTCGAGCTGTACGTGGCGGGGATGGAGATCGCCAACGCCTTCAGCGAGCTGAACGACCCGGCGGAGCAGCGGCGGCGGTTCGAGGCGCAGCTGCGCGCGCGGGCGGCCGGGCAGGAGGAGGCCCACGCGCTCGACGAGGACTACGTCCGCGCGCTCGAGTACGGCATGCCGCCGGCAGCCGGCGAGGGCATCGGCGTCGACCGGCTCGTGATGCTGCTGACCAACAGCCACTCGATTCGCGACGTTATTTGTGATCCTGTTTCCGCTGATGAGGCCGAGGTAGCCGGTAGCCGGTAGCCGGTAGCCGGTGGCCGGTAGCCTGTAGCCGGTAGCCATGACGTTCGAGCTGTTCGTCGCCCTCCGCTACCTCCTGGCGCGCCGGAAACAGGCGTTCATTTCCGTCATCTCGCTCATCTCCACGATAGGCGTCACCGTGGGCGTCATGGCGCTCGTCATCGCGCTGGCGCTGATGACGGGGCTGCAGGGCGAGCTCCGCGACCGCATCCTCGGGTCGACCGCGCACGTCTACGTCTGGAAGACCGGCGGCATCGACGATTACCGGGCTGAAGTGGAGAAGGTGCGCCGGCTCAACGGGGTCGTCGGTGCCGGCCCCGCCATTCTCGGCAAGGCGCTCATCTCGACCGACCGCGCCGACGCGTTCATCACGTTGAAAGGGGTCGATCCGGAGCTCGAGCCGAGCGTGACCGACATCGGCCGCGCGATGCAGAGCGGCAGCATCGCGGATCTCGTGCCGAAGACGGAGGAGTCGCTGCCGGGCATCCTCGTCGGCCGCAACCTGGCCGGGCAGCTGGGCGTCGACGTGGGCGACACCGCGTCGCTCCTGACGCCGCAGGGCACCCTCTCGCCGATGGGGCTCATCCCGCGGACCCGCCGCGTCCGTATCGCCGGCATCTACGCGCTCGGCCTCTACGAGTTCGACGCCGCGTACGGATTCGTGGCGCTCGACTTCGCCGAGCGCCTGCTGGGCAAGGCGGCACCGGACCTGATCGAGCTGCGCGTGGCCGACATCGACGCGGCGCCGGCGATTTCCGCCGGCGTGCCGGACGCGCTCGGCGCCGACTACGTGAGCCAGGACTGGGCCGACATGAACCAGGCGCTCTTCTCGGCGCTCTGGCTCGAAAAGATGGCGATTTCGATCACGATCGGCCTCATCGTGATGGTGGCGGCGCTCAACATCGTCGCGTCGCTGATCCTGCTCGTGATGGAGAAGAGCCGCGACATCGCCATCCTCAAGACGATGGGGACCTCGTCGCGGCGGGTGATGACGATCTTCATGCTGCAGGGGCTCGTCATCGGGATCGTGGGGACCGCCGTGGGCGCCACCTCCGGGCTCGCGCTGTGCTGGGTCCTCGACCGGTACCGGCTGATCCGGATCCCGATGGACGTCTACCAGATTGCGTACGTGCCGTTCGTCGTCCAGCCGCTCGATTTCGCGGTGGTGGTCGTCTCGGCGGTCCTCATCTGTTTCCTGGCGACGATCTACCCGTCGCGCCAGGCGTCGCGTCTCGATCCGGTCCAGGCCCTTCGCTTCGAGTGATGTGTTTCGTCACCGTCCGCGGCCTCAACAAGTCGTACACGGTCGGGAGCCAGCGGATTCACGTGCTGCGTGACCTCGATCTCGAGGTGCCGGCGGAAGAGATGCTGGCGATCGTCGGGGCCTCCGGGGTCGGCAAGAGCACGCTGCTGCACCTGCTCGGCGGCCTCGACCGCTCGGATGCGGGCGCCGTGCAGATTGGCGATGCCGACGTGATGGCGATGTCGGACGCGGCGCTCGTCGCGTTCCGCAACCGGAACGTCGGCTTCGTCTTCCAGTTCCACCACCTGCTGCCCGAGTTCGACGCGGCCGAAAACGTGGCGATGCCGATGCGGATCGCCCGGATTCCGCGTGAGACGGCCGAGCGGCGGGCCGCGGAGCTCCTCGCCCGCGTCGGGCTCGCCGAGCGGCTGGCGCACCGGCCCGCGATGATGTCGGGCGGCGAGCAGCAGCGGGTGGCGGTCGCCCGCGCGCTCGTGATGAAGCCGGCGCTGCTCTTGGCCGACGAGCCGACCGGCGACCTCGACGAGAACACCGCCGAGTCGCTCCACCGGCTGCTGCGCGAGATGCACGCCGAGCACGGGCTGACCTCCATCATAGCCACGCACAACCCGCGGCTGGCCGCCGCGTGCGACCGGATCCTGCGGCTGGAACAGGGGAAACTGCACCCGGTGTGATCGGCGGCGGTCGCTCGCGGGATCACCCCGGGACTCGACCGTTTCGGGGCGTGTTCGGATCTTGCTCGTGGAGGCGGAGACCCCCGGCGCCAACGTGCGCCGCTTCGTCCAACGCGCCAAGCAGCATTCCGGCGCCGCCTACGCGCGCCGTTGCCGGCAGCCGCTGTGGCAGAGCGGCTACCGCCAACAGCAGCTCAGGCAGGACACGGACGTCCGGGAAGTCGCCCGGTACATCCTGTGGAACCCCGTCGGCGAGGGCCTCACGCAGACGCCCGCGGAGTATCCCTACCTGGGGTCGTACGTCTGGTCTGTGGAAGATCTGATCGAGTGAGAAGACACCGCACCCTCGCACCCTCGCACCATCGCACCATCGCACCATCGCACCGTCGCACCGTCACACCCCTGCCGCTTCGCCGCTGACGCCCGCCATCCGGAAGAGCACCGTGCCAAGCGCCGCGTAGTCATCCTCGGCGCGGCCGGCCGCCATCAGCGCCTCGACGAGCTGCTGGATGACCGCCGTGACCGGCGCGGGACTGTGATGCTCGGTGAGCGTCGCCGCCACGATCCGGAAATCCTTCGCGTAGAGCGCCGTGCGGAACCCGGGCGTGTAGTTGCCGGTGAGCATGCGCTCGCCGTGCACTTCGAGTACGCGGCTGGCGGCAAAGCCGCCGAGCAGCGCCTGGCGCACCTTGGCCGGATCGACACCCGCCTTGCGGGCGGGCGCGAAGGCCTCGCCGACCACCGCCAGGGCGCCGCCAATCACCATCTGATTGCACACTTTGCAGAGCTGCCCGGCGCCGGACTCGCCGATGAGGATGATCCGCTCGCGATTCCCCATTGCCTCGAGCAGCGGCTTCACTTCGCCGAACGCCTGCGCGTCGCCACCCACCATGATCGAGAGCGTGCCGTTGACGGCGCCGATCTCGCCGCCGCTGACCGGGGCGTCGAGCATCGTCGCGCCGAGCGCCGCCGCGCGCGCCGCCAGCCGCCGCGCCGTCGCCGGCGCGATCGTGCTCATGTCGATCAGGATGGTCCCGCGCTGCAGCGCGCTGAACACGCCGCTCTCGCCTTCCATCACCTTTTCGACATCGGGCGAGTCGGGCAGCATCGTGATGAGGCGCGTGGTGCGCCGCGCCACCTCCGCCGGCGACGACGCTCGCGCGGCGCCGGCGGCGACGACGTCGTCGACCGGGCCCTGACTGCGGCTGTGGACGACGAGCGGAAAGCCCGCCTTGAGGAGATTCTTCGCCATGGGCCGTCCCATGACGCCAAGTCCGATGAATCCAACGGTGTGTGGCATGCGGTGAGTATATGTGGCTGGTTGGTAGCCGGTAGCCGGTAGCCGGTAGCCGGTAGCTGGTAGCCGGTAGTTGGTAGCCGGTAGCCGGTAGCTGGTAGCTGGTAGCTGGTAGTTGAAGTTCTTGCTACCGGCTACCGCCTACCAGCTACGAGCTAGCGCAGGCATCTGCCCAAGCCGTCGTCAGAAACCTAATCAGGCGAGCCACTTAGAGCGACGGATGATTGGTGACGCCAGAGCTTTGCCTTATAATGGCGAGCAAGAGGCCAGGCTCTCACCATCAACCGCTAACCCTTAGGCGAGCTGGATGTTCGAACGCTACACGGAACGAGCGCGACGGGTTCTCTTCTTCGCCCGCTATGAGGCGAGCCAGCTCGGCAGCATCTCGATCGAGACCGAGCACCTGCTGCTCGGGCTCATTCGGGAGGGGAAGGGGCTGACGAGCCGCATCTTCGCGCGCTCGCACCTGTCGCTCGAGAACATCCGGAAGGAAATCGAAGGCCGGACCGTCTTCCGCGAGAAGGTCTCCACGTCGGTGGAGATTCCGTTCAGCGCCGAAACCAAGCGCGTGCTGCAGTTTGCGGCCGAGGAAGCCGACCGGCTCCTGCACAACTACATCGGCACCGAGCACCTGCTGCTCGGGATCCTGCGCGAAGAGCGGTCGGTGGCCGCGTCGATTCTCATGGAAAAGGGGATGCGCCTCCACACCGTCCGCGAGGACATCGTCCAGCTCCTCAACGAGAAGACGACGCTGACGCGGGTCAAGGAGACGCCGCTGCTCGCCGAGTTCAGCCGCGACCTGACGGAAGCGGCGATGAAGAACCAGCTCGACCCGCTCGTCGGGCGGGAGTACGAGCTCGAGCGCGTCCAGCAGGTCCTCTGCCGCCGCACGAAGAACAACGCGGTGCTGATCGGCGAGCCTGGCGTCGGCAAGACGGCGATCGTGGAGGGGCTCGCCCAGAAGATCGTCTACGGCGACGTGCCGCATTTCCTCGCCGACAAGCGCATCCTCGCCCTCGACATCTCGCTCACAGTTCGAGGAGCGGCTGAAGGCGATCATGAAGGAGCTCACCGAGAACCCGAACATCATGGTGTTCATCGATGAGCTGCACACGCTGGTCGGCGCCGGCTCCGCCGAAGGGTCGCTCGACGCGGCCAACATCCTGAAGCCGGCGCTCTCGCGCGGCGAGATCCGCTGCATCGGCGCGACGACGCCGGCGGAGTACCGGAAGTACATCGAGAAGGATCGCTCGCTCGAGCGCCGCTTCCAGGCGATCAAGGTCGATCCGCCCGCCGAGAAGGACACGATCGAGATCCTGATGGGCGTGAAGGACCGGTACGAGCAGTTCCACCACGTCGAGTACACGGCCGAGGCGATCGAGGCGGCGGTGTACCAGTCGAGCCGCTACATCACCGACCGCTTCCTGCCGGACAAGGCGATCGACCTGGTGGACGAAGCGGGCGCCCGCGCCAAGCTGAAGGAAGCGGGCTACAGCGAGGAGTTCGGCGAGATCAACAAGAGCATCCGCGTCGCCGTCGAGCAGATGGAGAACGCGGTGTCGCAGAAGGACTTCGAGCGCGCGCAGTTCTACCGCGAGCAGGAGGTCTCGGCGCGCGAGAACCTGCAGTTCGTGCGCGAGAAGTTCGAGGTGAAGTCGAGCGCCCGCAAGGTGATCGTGCAGAAGGCCGACATCGACGAGGTGGTGTCGAAGTGGACCGGCGTGCCGATCTCGTCGATCAACCAGGACGAGAGCGACAAGCTGCTCCGCATGGAGGCCGACCTCCACAAACGCGTGATCAGCCAGGACAAGGCGATCTCGGCGATCTCGCGCGCCATCCGCCGCTCGCGCGCCGGGCTGAAGAACCCGAACCGGCCGGTCGGCAGCTTCATCTTCCTGGGGCCCACCGGCGTCGGCAAGACGGAGCTCGCCCGCGCGCTCGCCAACTTCCTGTTCGGCAGCGACCACGCGCTCATCCGCTTCGACATGTCCGAGTACATGGAGAAGCACTCGGTTTCGAAGCTGATCGGCTCGCCCCCCGGCTACGTCGGCCACGAAGAGGGCGGTCAGCTCACCGAGAAGGTGAAGCGCAACCCGTACTCCGTCGTGCTGCTCGACGAGATCGAGAAGGCGCACCCGGACATCTTCAACATCCTCCTGCAGGTGTTCGAGGACGGCCACCTGACCGACGGCCTCGGGAACCGGGTGAACTTCAAGAACGCGATCATCATCATGACGTCGAACATCGGCGCCCGCTTCATCCAGAAGAAGGCGTCGCTCGGCTTCCAGGCGAGCGACGCGGGCGCGATCGACAAGAACGTCACCGATATGGTGCTCGGCGAGGTCAAGCGGACCTTCAATCCCGAGTTCATCAACCGGATCGACGAGATCATCGTCTTCGAGGCGCTCTCGGACGAGGACCTGCGGCGGATCATGGCGCTGCTGGTCGACCAGCTCAACGCGAACCTGACCGATCGCCGGATCAAGATCACGCTGACGCCGGAAGTGGTCGACTGGATCATCGACGTGACGTGCAAGGACCGCTCGTACGGCGCCCGCCCGCTGCGGCGCGCCATTCAGCGCTACGTCGAGGATCCGCTGTCGGAGGAGCTCATTCGGGGCAACCTGCGCGACGGCGAGGTCGAGGTCTACCTCGACGGTGGACAGTTGTCCTACCGGCCGGCCGGCGAGCTCACGGCGGGACGCCGCCTGTCCTGACCGCCCGATCGGCAGGCCTTTTGCTACCTCTGCACGTCTAAGATCCTGTAAACTAAGGCGTTTCACGGATCGGCCGACCATGCGCATCTTCCGCCACCGCGTGCTTTTCCTGACGGCGCTGCTCGCTGCCATCGCCTCGTCGGCCTGGGCGCAACCCGCTGCGCCGCAGGCGCCTGGCGGCAGACCGACGATCTGCGGGGTCCCGGTGGGCCCTCCGGCCACCCTCCCGCCCGCCGACTCGGGACCGGTCGTCTACCTGCTGGCCCCGTGCTTCTCCGCGCAGGGGAACGTCTCGACGGTCGAGCCGCAGACCTATCTGTATTACATCCAGCTCCGCCCGAGTCAGCCGTCCCAGAACGTCTGGATCCCGTACGACGAGAAGGCCGAGCAGACGATGCTCGACGACTTCAAGCGGCTGTGGGCGACGAACTTCCTGACCGACCTGTCGATCGAGGTGACCGACTACTTCTTCTCGAACGGCGTGGTCGGCAAGCTCGTGGCCTACCACATGGAGGAGCGCGAGCGGGTCAAGATCGTCAACTACGAGGGGACCAAGCAGATTGATCGCGCCAAGATCGACGAGCAGTTGCGCGCGCGCAGCATCGAGCTGCGCCTCGACTCCTTCCTCGACCGCGGCGTCATCCGCCGCATCGAAGGCGTGCTGCGCGAGATGATGGCCGAGAAGGGCTTCACCAACGCCGAGGTCAAGCACACCATCACAGCCGTGGCGGGTGGGCCGAAGCTGGTGAACGTCACCTTCAACATCGGCGAAGGGCCGAAGCTGAAGATCCGCGACATCGAGTTCATCGGCAACAGCGCCAAGAGCGACCGCACGCTGGTGAAGAAGATGAAGGACAACAAGGCTCGGAGCCGAATCCCCGTCTGGGGCTGGTTCTCGCGCGGCGGTACCTACAAGGCCGACAAGTTCGAGATGGACGCCGACCTGGTTCAGGCCTATTACCGGCAGGAAGGGTACGTCCGCGCGCAGATCGGCAATCCGGAAATCGTCACGCTCGAGGACTCGACGGACAGCAAGACGCGCTACATCCAGCTGCGCATCCCGGTGACGGAAGGTCCGCGGTACCGCGTCGGCGAGTTCTCCGTCGATGGGAATACGGTCGTCAAGAGCGAGGCGCTGCGGCCGCTGTTCGAGCTCCAGAAGGGCGAGTGGTACAACGAGAAGAAGATCCGGGACGGCCTCATCAAGGCGCGCGAGGTGTACGGCGCCGGCGGCTACATGGAGTTCACCGGCTTCCCCGACCTGAAGCCGAGCGACGAGCCCGAGGAGAACGTTCCCGCGGCGCTCGCCGCGCCGCCCCCGCCGGGGCCTCCGTCCGTCGACGTGACGATGCGGCTGCAGGAGGGGCAGCAGTACTTCGTCAACCGGATCACGTTCGTCGGCAACGCCACGACGCGCGACAACGTGATCCGCCGGGAGATGCGGCTCGTCGAGGGCGCCGTCTTCAACACCGAGGCGCTGAAGTACAGCGTCCGCCGGCTGAACCAGCTCGGCTACTTCGAGCAGATCAACGCGCAGGATCAGAACGCGATCAAGACCGAGAAGACGCCGGGGCGCGACGGAAACGTCGACGTCACGCTCACGCTGAAGGAGCAGAACCGCAACCAGCTGACGTTCGGCGCCGGCGTGTCGCAGTACGAGGGCGTCTTCGGGCAGCTGGCGTTCCAGACGGCGAACTTCCTCGGCCGGGGCGAGAGCCTGACCGTCTCGCTCATGGCGGGCGACCGGATGCAGAACTACCAGCTCGCCTTCACCGAGCCGTTCCTGTTCGACCGCAACATCACGGCCGGCTTCGACGTCTACAAGCGGGCGCTGCAGTTCATCGGCTATTACACGCAGAAGTCGACCGGCGGGAACATCATGATGGGGTTCCCGGTCGCCGACTTCAGCCGCATGTTCGTGAGCTACGCCTACGAGGCGGTCCGGATGACCGACCTGAACGAGGCGTTCCTCGATCCGAGCTGCATCTTCAGCGACGCCGGGTGCTCCACGGTCTCGTTGACCGACCTGTCCACGATCAGTCCGGACGCCCTCGAGAGCATCCGCCGGAACCCGTTCGTGTTCGACTCGCTGCTGCTCGGCGCGGGCGGCCGGCGGACGGTCAGCAAGATCATCCCGAGCTTCGTCCACAACACCGTCGACAACCCGATCTTCCCGAACACGGGGCAGCGGCTGACGCTGTCGATGGATCTGGCGATGCTCGGCGGCAATACGCAGTACTACAAGCCGCGGATCGAAGCGGTCCGGCTCTGGCGCCATACCTCGCGCACCTCGCTCGGCATCCGCGGCCAGTACGAGTTCATCGCGCCGATCCGGAACACGAAGACGCTGCCGATTTTCGAAAAGCTGTACCTGGGCGGCGAGTACAGCGTCCGCGGCTTCGACATCCGGTCGATCGGCCCGTCCGACCCGTTTACCGGGCTGGTGCTCGGCGGCAACAAGAGCCTGCTGCTCAACGGCGAGTACCTGTTCTCGATCGTGTCGCAGGTCCGCCTGATCTTCTTCTATGACGCCGGTCAGGTGGCCGACGACCACGAGCCGTTCGCGCTCGACAAGTTCCGCACCTCGACGGGCGCGGAGGTGCGCTTCTTCATGCCCGTGCTGAACGTGCCGTTCCGGCTGATCTTCGCGGCCAACCCGCAGCGTGAAGGCGTGCTCGACAACAGCCTCCGGCCGGCGAAGAGCTTCACGTTCCGCTTCGCCGTGGGATCGACGTTCTAGACTGGTTGGTGGTTGGTAGTTGGTGGTTGGTAGTTGACCACGAACCACCAACCACCATCCACCAACCCGAAAGGATTGCGACAGCCATGAGAGTGTTCATCGGTGCTGCGGCGCTCTGCGTGATGCTGGTGGCCGCTCCAACCTACGCGTCGCCGCAGGCTCCGGCGGCCCAGGGGGCGGCAGCGCAGCCCGCGCTTGCGGCGCCCGCGCCGCGGCCGTTTCCGGCCGGCGCCAAGTACGCCTTCATCAATATTCAGCGCATCGCCGCCGAGTCTGCCGAGGGGAAGGCGCTGGCCGCCAAGGTGCAGGCGCTCAACCAGAAGAAGGTCACCGAGCTGAACGAGAAGAACAAGGCGCTCCAGGCGGCGCAGCAGAAGCTCGAGACGGGCGGCTCCGTGCTCAATCCGACGGCGCTCGCGCAGCTCCAGAAGGAGATCGAGCGGATGCAGGTGGACATCCAGCGGTTCACCGAAGACGCCCAGCAGGAGGTCCAGGCGCTCCAGCAGGACCTGCAGGACGAGTTCCAGCGCAAGCTGACGCCGGTCGTGCAGCAGGTCGCCATGGAGAAGGGCTTGCACCTGCTGTTCAGCGCGGCCGACAGCGGCCTCGTTTGGGCCGACCTGTCGCTCGATATCACGTCGGACGTCATTCGGGAGTTCGACGCCGCGATGAAGTCCGGCGCAGCGCCGGCCGC
>JACPTI010000126.1 GCA_016192845.1 Acidobacteriota bacterium | reverse complement strand
TGGCACCTGGTCGGCGACCACGGGTTCGAAGCGGGGTCCCCGCCGCGCGGTTTTGGCGCGGTGGGGTGGGAAGCGGGGTCCCCGCCGCGCGGTTTTGGCGCAGTGGGGTGGGAAGCGGGGTCCCCGCCGCGCGGTTTTGGCGCGGTGGGGTGGCAGTCCTGGGGCGAGATACGGGAAATGTCGCCGCACGTGCAGGAGTGGGTGGCACAGTTGCGGCACCGCCTGCCCGCGACGCGCGGGCTCGTCATCGAGCAGAAGCGGCACTCGGTGACGATTCACTACCGGCACGTCCGCAACAAGCGGCGCGTGCTGGCGGCGGTCGCAGACGCCGTCCGCCACCTGCGCGACGCGCGCGTCATCGGCGGCGCCCAGGCGGTGAACCTCATTCCGAGCGGCGGTCCCCACAAGGGCATCGCGCTCCAGCAGGCGCGCCGGGTGTTCGCGTGCGACACTGCCATCTACGTCGGCGACGACGACACGGATGAAGACGCGTTCCGGTCCGCGGGGCCCGGTGAGCTCCTGTCAATCCGCGTGGGAACGAAGCGGCCGTCCCACGCGCAGTACCGGCTGCGGAGCCAGGCCGAGGTCGACGATTTGCTGAAGACGCTGATCGAGCTCAGATCAAGTGGAAACGTTTCTACTTTTCTACTTCGTTCATGAGCCGCAGATACTCCCGATCCCAGGCGGCGGAGATGCTTTCCCGCGGCGAGTACGGCCCCGGCACGTAGCGCCGCGAGGCAATCCCCTGCTGGCTCTGCTCGATGATGTGCCAGTCCTGCCGGTTCACCAGATCCCAGAACGCAATCGCATCGGACGGGTTGAAGGAAGGCTTTCTGAACAGCCACTCCGACTCGACGCGGGTGCGGCCGGGCCCCAGCGGCGTCAGCAGGTAGTAGTTCACGTAGTCCGGATGGATGCTGACGAGCAGGTTCGGCATCACCGAGTAGTAGTAGGCGCGCCGGCGATCGTCGGCCGTGAGATCCGCGCTGATCGGAAGGCCGCACACGCGGCCTGTCACCGTGACGCTCTCGTGCGGGTCGGCGATAATCATGTACCCGCCGAGAAACGGTCCTTCGACCAGATCGTTGGCGCCGCTCTCGTACGGCAGCCGCGATGCCAGCTCCGGGTGGATCACGAGGCAGTGGAGGCACTCGGAGTAATTCTCGAAGACGAGCTTCCAGTTCGCCTGCACGTCGTAGTCGGCCCGGTGGCCGACCTCGAGCGCCGCGAGACCGAACCGCCGGAACCGGTCCGCAAGCGGCGCGAACCACTTGGCAAACGGCGGCGGTGGCGAAGCCATGTTCACGAAGACGAAGCCGTCGTGCTCGGCAACCTCGGCCACGTGCAGCGGGTAGTCCGCCCGGTCGAACCCTTCGACGTCGTGCATGTGGGGCGCGCCGACGAGCGCGCCCTCGGTGGTGTAGGTCCAGGCGTGATAAGGACACTGGATGACGCGGTCGAACCGTCCCGCCTCCTCGCTGCAGAGCCGCGTGCCACGGTGACGGCAGACGTTGAAGAAGGCGCGGATCCGGCCGTCCTGTCCGCGGACGACGACGATCGACTCGCCGGCGACGCTTCGGACGATGTAGTCGCCCGCGCGCGCGAGGCGGCTCGCGCGGCCGACGCAGTTCCAGTGGCGCGCGAAGATCCGCTCCTGCTCGAACGCGAAGATCTCGCCGGAGGTGTACGCCTCCCGGGCGAGCGTCCGCGCGCCCTGGCGGTACGATTCGGCGGTCTTCTGAAACATGGCCTCGTGTAGTTGTCAGTTGTCAGTTGTCAGTTGTCAGCGCGACAACCGACAACTGACAACTATCAGCCGGCGCGGCCCTTCAACGCCTCGGCGAGCGACGTCAGCAGCTGGCGCTCCTCGGCGGAGACGCGGTTGATGCCGAAGATGCCGCCGGAGGCGGACGCAATCGACTCGCAGTGCTTGACGAGATCGTCGGCCGACAAGTGCTGCTGCCCGGGCGCGGCGAGCATGGCGCGGATGAGACGCGTGGCGCGCGTGAACACCTCGTCCGGCGGCCGGCGCTCCAGCCAGTCCGTCAGCTGAAAATCGGCGGCGCTGTTTTCGGCGATGCCGCGGGCGCGCGCCAGCTTCATGATGAGCGCCCGCTCCGGCGCGGTGACGCCCCCCTCCGCCCATGCCACCTGGATGACGGGGACGAGCGGGACCAGCACCACCGTCTCGGGCGTGAAGCCGAGCGCCTGCAGCTCCTCGAGGAGCTGCGGATCGGTCAAGCCGGTCCGGGCGCCCATCTCGGCGCGCGCCGCGGCGGCCGCCGACGCCTGCCGCATCTTCTCGATCAGCTCGCGATCCTTCTTGCGGAAGTACTCTTCCTCCAGCGACCGACCGCGATCAGCGATGACGTCCTTGTCCGACCATTCCGGCATCCGTACTCCTCGTCAATGCACAATGCTCAATGCCCAATGCTCAATGCTCAATGACAAAGCATTTCGACATTGGACATCGGACATTGGACATTGGGCCTTGGGCCTTGCTTATCCAATCGCCATCAAATCGAACTGCTCGTGATGGAGCTGCGCATCGGGGCGGATGGCGATCTCGCGCCCGAGCGACTGTTTCAGATCCTTGAACACCGCGCGCTCCTCGTCCCGAAGCGCGCGCGCGATGTCGGGGTTGACGCGCAGGACGAGCGACTGGCCGTCGAGGTCCGCGCTGATTTTTTTCACCTCGGACAGAATCTCGTAGCAGATCGTCGAGCTCGATTTGATCACGGCGCTGCCGGCGCAGTACGGACACGGTTCGGTCAGCACGCGCTCGAGGCTCTGCTTCACGCGCTTGCGCGTGATGATCACCAAGCCGAAATCCGACACCTGCAGCACTTTCGAGGGCGCGCGGTCCTTGCGCAGCTCCTGCTCCGCCGCCTGGAACACCTTCTGCCGGTTCTTCTTGTCCTCCATGTCGATGAAGTCGAGCACGACGATGCCGCCGAGGTCCCGCAGGCGGATTTGCCGGACGATCTCCTTGACGGCTTCGAGGTTCGTCTTGAGGATCGTGTCCTCCAGGCGGCCGGCGGTCTTCTTGCCGACGTACCGGCCGGTGTTCACGTCGATGGCGACCAGCGCCTCGGTCTGGTTGATCACGATCGACCCGCCCGACTTCAGCCACACCTTGCTCCGCAGCGCGCGGTCGATCTCCGTCTGGACGCCGTACTCCTCGAAGATCGGGTACTCCTTCTCGTAGAGCTTCACGCGCGATGCCAGCGGCGGCATCATCCGCTCGACGAGATCCAGCACGCGGCGGTACTCCAGCTCGTTGTCGATGCGGATGGCGGAGAACTCCTCCGTCAGCAGGTCGCGCAGCAGCTTGGCGACGAGGCTCTGCTCCTGGTACACCACGGCGGGAGCGCGAGACGACTCGGCCTTCTGGCGGATGTCCGTCCAGACGCGGTGGAAGTAGCTCAGGTCGGCGACGATGTCCTCTTTGGACCGCTCCGCCGCGGCGGTGCGGATGATCACGCCGCCGGTGAAGCCGTGCTGCTGCCGGAACTCGCGGACGATGCCGCGCAGGCGGCTGCGCTCCTCCCGCGAGTCGATCTTCCGCGACACCCCGATGTGGTCCACGGTCGGCATGAACACCAAGAAGCGTCCCGGCATGGTGGCATGGCAGGTGAGCCGGGCCCCCTTGGTGCCAAGCGGCTCCTTCGCCACCTGGACGATGATCTCCTGCCCCTCTTTCAGGAGCTCCTCGATCTTCGGCTCGGGGCCTTTGTCGCCTCTCGCCTGCACTCGAGGCGGACCGGAAGGTCTGCCCCTCCGGCCGATGAGGGGTGCCGGCGGCGCGGACGGCCGCGCCCCGTTCTCGCCAACCTGGGGCGGACCCTCATCGTCCTCCGTCTCGAGGCGGTCGAACTCCTCGGTGGAGGCGATGACGTCGGAGACGTACAGGAAGCCGTCGCGCTCGAGGCCGAGGTCAAGGAACGCCGACTGCATGCCGGGCAGCACTTTCGACACCCGGCCCTTGTAGAGATTGCCCACGACGCCACGCTGCCGCTCGCGTTCGATGAAGATCTCGGCAACCTGGTCGTCCTCGAGGATTGCGACCCGTGTCTCGTGGGCGTTCGAGGAGATGATCATCTCCTTGGTCATGCCCGAAGCTCCCTGCGGGCTGCCGAGACAGCGCGAGGCGGATCTCCGCTGTCCGCACCAGCAGGTACGTCAGCAAGATCCCGAATAGCGCGATCAACACTGGGCGCCCGTAGTCTTTGGGGCTTCGGGCTTCAGGCTTTCGGCTTTCGGCGCAACCGCCCAAAGCCCAAAGTCAAAAGCCCAAAGCCGGTTAATTCGTAAATCGCCGCATCCGCACGTTGAGCATCAGGCCGAACCCCGCCAGCGTGGCAATCATGGAGGAGCCGCCGTAGCTCATGAGCGGAAGCGTCAGTCCCTTGACCGGCGCCAGGCCGGCCGACATCGTGATGTTGTAGATGACCTGGAAGGTGAAGCTGGCCAGCACTCCAACCACCAGGTACGCGCCGAGCCGGTCCTTGGCGAGCCGGGCCGACTCGAGCGACCGCAAGATAACGAACAGGTACAGACCGAGCGCGACGATCACGCCGGCAAAGCCCTGCTCCTCAGCCAGCACCGAGAAGATGAAGTCGTTGTGCGCAACCGGCAGGAAGCGCAGCTGGCCCTGCGTTCCTTCGGTGAACCCTTTCCCCCACAGCCCGCCCGATCCAACGGTGATGCGGGCCTGAATCTGCTGATAGCCGGCGCCCCGGGGGTCCTGCGCCGGATCCATGAAGGTCGCGATGCGCTCCCGCTGGTAGTCCTGGAGCGCAAACTGCCAGATTGCCGGCACGGCCAGCAACCCGACGAGCGCCAGCGCGCCGAGCAGCCGCGCGGGCATACCGGCGACGTAGACCACCGCGAGCGCCACGGGAATGAGCGTCACCGCGGTGCCGAGGTCCGGCTGCTGGGCGATCACCAGCAGCGGAATCGCCGTCAGCGCCGCGGCCACCAGCAGGTCGACGCGGGTCACGTGACCCCGCCGGCTCTCGCCGAAGAACTTCGCGAGCACCAGCGCCAGCGCTACCTTGGCGAACTCCGAGGGCTGGATGTTGAAGAGGCCGAGGTCGATCCAGCGGCGCGCGCCGCCCCGGACGGAGCCGAAGACGAGCACGCAGACGAGCAGCCCTAGGACGCCCATGTAGACGAAGTGCGACTTGTCCGCCAGCGACCGGTAATCGATGCTCAGACAGACGAGCAGCGCCACCAGCCCGAGCAGAATCCCGTAGATCTGCGTCTGGAGGATGCCGGTCCAGCCGCCCGTCGCGCTGTAGATCTGCGCGAGCCCGATCGCGCAGAGCATGAGCACCGCGATGAGCAGCCCCCAATCGATGTGGTGGTAGAGACGTCGCTCGTCGAACATTCGTCAAACCTTAGTCGGCAGTGGGCAGTGGGCAGTGGGCGGCATTGGAAGCACTGCCTACTGCCGGCTGCCGACTGCCGACTGATTGGGCCGCGCACGGGCGACCTGCGGCGCCATCTCGACCGGCGCGGTGTCGGGATCGGCCTCGGGCGGCGCGGGCGCGGGCTTCGGCACGAGCACCGGCAGCGGCAACCCTTCCTTCTTCGCGAAGTACGTCTCGATGACGTGCTTTGCGATCGGCGCGCCCAGATAGCCGTGCTCGTTGTGCTCGCCGAAAATCACGCCCGCGATCTCCGGATTGTCTTTCGGCGCGAAGAACAGGAACCACCCGTGGTCGCGCAGGTCGAGGCCGCTGCCGCGCGCCGCCTGGCGCCCCTGGATCGAGATCACCTGCGCCGTGCCGGTCTTGCCCGCCACGTCGCGCCCCGGAATGCGCGCGCGGCCGCCGGTGCCGGCCGCGTTGACGACCATCCACAGGCCGTCGTGCAGCGCTGCCAGCGTCTGCGGCTTGAACGCGACCTCGTCGGGCACGACCGGCGGCGCCGCCATCTTCCACCCGCCCCCCTCGTCGACCGCGCGCACGATGTGAGGCGTCACCCGGGGGCCGCCGTTGGCGATCGTGGCGATCATCACGGCCATCGAGATCGGCGTGACGCTGACCTGCCCCTGCCCGATGGCGACCGAGATGGTCTCGCCCGCGTACCACTTCTCGCCGAACCGGCGCATCTTCCATTCCGTCGACGGCACGAGGCTCTCCTGCTCGTTGGGCAGGTCGATGCCCGTCTTGCCCGCCAACCCCAGCTTCTCCGCCCACTTGTGGATGCGATCGACGCCGAGCATGTTGCCGAGCGTGTAGAAGTACACATTGCACGACTTCTCGATGGCGTGCCGCATGTCGACCACGCCGTGGCCGCCCTTCAGATGGCAGAGGAAATAGCGGCCGAAGAACGACGCGCCACCGCCGCAGTACACCTTGTAGTCGGGAGTGACGATCCCCTCTTCGAGCGCCGCCGTCGCCACGACGAGCTTGAACGTCGACCCGGGCGAGTAGCGTCCCTGGATGGCGCGGTTCTGGAGCGGCTTGAGGCGATCGCCGTTGAGCGACGCCCACGTGGTCGCGTCGATGCCGGCGGCGAAGTCGTTCGGGTCGTACGCCGGCAGGCTGACGAGCGACAGCACCTCGCCGGTGCGGGGATCGACGATGACGGCCGAGCCGTTGAACCCCGCGTGCCGGAAGCCGTCCTCGGCCGCCTTTTGCAGGTCGTAGTCAATCGTGAGCTGGACCCGCCGCCCCTCCTTGGGCGGCACCTCGGCCTCGGTGCGAATCTCGCGCCCCACGCTGTTGACGACGACGAGCCGGGCGCCGTCCTGCCCCATGAGCAGATCGTTGTAGACCCGCTCGACGCCCGACTGCCCGATGATCGCGCCGCTACGGATGCCGTTGCCGATCTGCGCCTCGCTCGCCTCGCCGACGTAGCCGAAGACGTGCGCGGCGAGCGCGTCGATCGGGTACTGGCGCGTCGGGACCTGCTCCACCACGACGTCGGGCAGCTCGAAGTCGAGCCGCCGCGCCATGATGGCGGCCACCTGCGACAGCGACGCATCCTCGATGATGACGATCGGCCGGTAGGTCGGCTCCTGCCGGTGCCGCGCGACGATCTGCCGCACCTCCTCGACGTCGAGCCCGGCCACCGCGGCGAGCAGCCGGATCGTGCGATCGAGATCCTTGGTGTGCTCGCGGACGATCGACACGTTGAACGAGTGGCGGTTCTCGACGAGCACCCGGCCGTTGCGGTCGAACAGCACGCCGCGCGGCGCCCGGAGCGCCAGCGTCCGCTGGTGGTTGTTCTCCGCCATCTCCTGGTACCGGGCGTGCTGGATGATCTGCAGGAACCAGAAGCTGATCGCGAGCGCGGCAAACGTCACCACGACGCTCACCTGGAGCACCATCAGGCGCACCGCAATCCGCCGGCGATCCTCGGTTAGGGCCAT
>JACPTI010000117.1 GCA_016192845.1 Acidobacteriota bacterium | reverse complement strand
TAAACGGAGGGTTCTTCGGCGCTCCGGCGCTCCGGTGCTTGGGTTCCGGATATGCTTAGCACCTGAGCACCCGAGCACCTGAGAACCTGAAAACCGATCTCGTGCCCCTGTCTCTTGATCTCCCCGCACTGCTCGACCGCGTCTACTACCGCTATCCCTCGTTTCTCATCGACACCGTCGCCGAGCACGACGCGGGGGCGCGGCTCGTCGCCATCAAGAACGTCACCGTCAACGAGGAGTTCTTCCAGGGCCATTTCCCCGGATCGCCGCTGATGCCGGGCGTTCTCATGATCGAGGCGCTGACGCAGGTGGCGGCCGTGCTCCTGCTCGAACGATCCGGCGTGCCGACGACGGCGCGCGTGTGGCTCCGCGGGGTCGACAACGCGAAGTTCCGGCGGCAGGTCGTGCCCGGCGACCGCCTGCGGCTCGAAGTCTGTCTGGGCCGGAGCCGGACCCGGCTGGCGAAGGCGCGGGCGACCGCGTACGTGGCCGACCAGACTGTGGCGGAGGCGACGCTGCTGCTGGCGGTCGAGCCGGGCGCCGCCTACATCGATCCGACGGCGCAAGTGCACCCGGCCGCCCGCATCGGCGCCGGCACCACCATCGGACCGTACTGCACGATTGGCCCGGATGTCGTTATCGGCGCGCGCTGCCGGATCGGCGCGTCGGTCGTGATCGACGGCTGCACCGAGATCGGCGACGACACGCGCATCTATCCGATGGCCTCGATCGGGCTGGCGCCGCAGGACCTGAAGTACAAGGGGGAGCGGACGCGGCTGACGATCGGCCGCGCGAACATCTTCCGGGAGTTCGTGACGATCAACCGCGGGACGCAGGGCGGCGGCGGCCACACCCGGATCGGCGACCGGAACCTGTTCATGGCGTACGTGCACGTGGCGCACGATTGTCACATCGGGAACGACACGATCTTCGGCAACGGCGCGACGCTCGGGGGCCACGTCAATGTGGAGGACTTCGCCACGATCAGCGCCTATTCCGGCGTGCATCAGTTCTGCCGCGTCGGGCGCCACGCGTACGTCGGCGGGTATTCCGTGATCACGAAAGACGCGCTTCCGTTCGGCAAGTCCGTCGGCAACCGGGCGCGCATCTACGGCCTCAACACCGTCGGCCTCGTGCGGCGCGGGTTCACGGAGGAGACGATCGGCCAGCTCAAGCGGGCGTACCGGTACCTGCTGCAGTCGAAGCTCAACACGTCGCGCGCGCTCGTCCAGATCGAGCAGGACGCCACGCTCACGTCTCCCGAGGTGCGGTACCTGGTCGGCTTCATCCGCAGCTCGCAGCGCGGAGTGATTCTGCGGCGGCCGACGCGGCGCGCCGAGGAGCTTGTCGCCGATGAGTAGTGCCTGGTGCCTGGTGCCTGGTGCCTGGTGCCAGGGACCAGGAACGGACCAGGAACAAGGCACGAGGGACCAAGCACTGATATGCGGATTGGTCTAATCGCCGGCAACGGGCGCTTCCCGTTCCTCGTGCTCGACGCCGCGCGCGCACAGGGGCACGACGTCACGATCATCGCCGCGAAGGAAGAGACGTTTCCCGAGCTGGCGGACGCCGCGGCCCGCCACGGCTCGGCCATCCACTGGATCTCGCTCGGCCAGCTCGGCACGTGCGTGAGCCTGCTCCAGCAGGCGAAAGTCACCCACGCGGTCATGGCGGGGCAGGTGAAGCACGCGAAGATCTTTTCGGGCGGCATCGTCCCGGACATGCTGTTCCTGCGCGTCCTGACGCAGCTCGCGTCGAAGAACACCGACGGGCTGATCGGCGCCGTCGCTCACGTGCTCCGCGAGCGCGGCATCGAGCTGATGGACTCGACCGCGCTGCTCGGCCCGCTGCTGGCACGCCCCGGCGTGCTCACGGGGCGCGCCCCGACGGCGGACGAGCAGAGGGATTTCGAGTTCGGCTACCGCATGGCCGACGCCATTGCCGCGCTCGACATCGGCCAGACGATCGCGGTCAAGCAGCAGGCGGTCGTGGCGGTGGAGGCGATGGAGGGGACCGACGAGGTGATCGCGCGCGCCGGACGCCTGGCCGGGCCGGGCGTCGCCGTCGTGAAGGTCGCCAAGCCGAAGCAGGACATGCGCTTCGACGTGCCGGTCATCGGCGTCGCGACCGTGCGCGCCATGCAGGGAGCCGGCGCGTCGGCGCTCTCCATTGACGCCGGCAAGACGCTCGTGCTCGACGGGGACGGGGTGGTGGCCGCCGCGGACGCCGCCGCCATCGCGATCGTGGGAAGGAGCGTGGCGTGAACGTGGCGGCGCTCCGCCTTGCCGTCGTCGGCGTCGGCCATGTCGGGCAGCATCACGCTCGCGTCCTGGCGGAGATGCCCGGCGTCGAGCTCGTCGGCGTTGCCGACATCAAACCGGACCGGGCGGCGGACGTGGCGGCGCGGTGGTCGACGGTGGCATACACGGACGCCTCGGAGCTGGTCGGGCGCGTCGACGGCGTTTCTATCGCGACGCCGACCGCGTTGCATGTCGAGGTTGCGCTGCCGTTCGTCGAATCGGGCGCTGCCGTTCTCGTCGAGAAGCCGCTGGCCGCCTCGCTGGCCGACGCGGATCGGCTGGTGGCGGCGGCGGAGGCGCGCGGCGCCGTGCTCGCCACCGGCCACACCGAGCGCTTCAACCCGGCCGTGGCGGCCGCGCTGCCGCTCGTGTCGCGCCCGCGGTTCATCGAGATCCACCGGCTCGGCACGTTTCTCGAGCGGAGCCTCGACATCGATGTGATCTTCGATCTGATGATCCACGATCTCGACGTGCTCCTCGCGGTCGTCGGCTCCGAGGTCGATGCGGTGGAGGCGGTGGGCGTCAACGTGCTCACGCCGCGCGTCGACATCGCCAATGCGCGGCTGCGCTTCGCGTCGGGCTGCATCGCCAACGTCACCGCGAGCCGCATCAGCCGCGATCGGGTCAGGAAGGCGCGCTTCTTTCAGCACGACGCCTACATCTCGATCGACTATGCGGCCCAGGAGGTCGAGATGTACCGCCTCGTGGCTCGAAACGGCGGCCGTCCGGTCATCCAGGGCGGCCGCGTCGACGTCGTTGCCGACGAGCCGCTGCGGCGCGAGCTGGCCGACTTCGCCGCCGCGATTCGGGAGCGGCGCCCGCCGGCGGTCACCGGGCGCGACGGGCGCGCTGCGCTGGCGCTGGCGAGCCGCGTCTCGGACATCATTTCCGCCAGTCCCTCAGCATGACCAGTTCCTCCACGTTCGATCGCCTCCTCGACCGGGTAAATGCCGGTGAGCGGCTGACGGCGGACGACATCGCGCAGCTCGCCGCGACGCCCGACATCCTGTCGGTCGGGATGCTCGCGGACGCGCTGCGCCGGCGCCTGCACGGCACGCGCGTCACCTACGCGCGGGTGGCGGCGTGTGCGTTCGACGCGTCGTTCGCGAACGCGGTGCCTCCGGTTGCTCGTGAAATCCGCATCACCGGCTGCCCGACGTCGCTCACCAGCGCACGTGCCGCCGTCGAGAGCGCGAAGGCGGTGGCCGGCGATCGGCTCGTGTCCGGCTTCTGCTGGCAGGATGTGGAGCGGCTGGGGTCGAACGCGGGGCTGCCGGTCGCGCGTGTGCTGGCGGAATTGCGTGCCGCCGGTCTCGAGGCGCTCGCCGAGATGCCCATGGATGCCATAGACGACGAGGCGGCGGTGATCGATACGCTGCGGCAGGCGGGCTTCGATCGGCTGCGCCTGACCGTCGCGAAGGCGCCGGCCGCCGAGCGGACCGGCGCGATGCTGCGGGCAGCCGCGCTGCAGGCGCGCTTTGGCGGCATCCGGGCGATCGGCCCGCTCCCGACCGTGCTCGACGCCTTGCGCCCGACCACGGGGTACGACGACGTGAAGGCGGTGGCGATCGCGCGGCTGGCGGCGCCGAACATCCCGACCGTGCAGGTGGACTGGCAGCGCGACGGCCCGAAGCTCGCGCAGGTGGCGCTGACCTTCGGCGCCGACGACCTCGACAACGTGACCGCGTCGGACGAGGCGCCGGACGGCCGGCGGCGGGCGCCGGTCGAAGAGGTCCGGCGCAACATCGAGGCGGCGGGATTCACGGCGGCCGAACGCGACGGCCGGTTTCACCCGGTGTCGTGACGCGTTCTGTCAGACGCCCGGTGCGCCTGGGCGCCGTCGGGTACCTGAACGCGCGGCCGCTGACGTGGGCGCTCGACCGCGCCCCCGAGCGGTGGCGCATTCGGTACGACGTGCCGTCGGTGTGCGCCTCGCTGCTCCATGCCGGCGCGGTCGATCTCGGGCTCATCCCGTCCGTCGAGTATCTGCGGGCGCCCGACTACCGGTTCGTGCCGGGCGTCGGGATCGGGTCGCGCGGACCGGTGCGGTCGGTGGCGCTGTTCACGCGCGTGCCGCTCCGGGCGATCCGCCGCATCGCGCTCGACACGAGCTCGCGCACCTCGGTGGCGCTCATCAAGGTGTTGTGCCGCCATCGTTTCCGAATCGAGCCGGAGTTCGTGCCCCACGGCCCCGACCTCGCGACGATGACGCGCGGCGCCGACGCAGCGCTGCTCATCGGCGACCCGGCGCTCGACGCCGACGAGCGGGCGCTCCGGCTCGAGAAGATCGATCTCGGCGACGAGTGGTCCGCGATGACCGGGCTGCCGTTCATCTACGCGGCGTGGACCGGACGGCCGGGCGCGGTCTCCGATGCCGACGTGCGCGCGTTGCAGGACGCGCAGGACGAGGGGGCGCGCGCCACCGCCGCAATCGCGGCGGAATACGGGCGCGGCGACGCGGACGCGACCGCGCGTGCGGCGGCGTACCTAAGGGATAATGTGAAATACGGCCTCGGCCCGGAAGAAGCCGCCGGCCTGCAGATGTTTCTCGACTACGCCGTGGAGCTGGGGCTGGCGCCCGAGCGGCGGACGCTGGAATTTTTCTGATGGTCGACGAGCTTGCGCGAAAGGTGATGGACGGCGCCCGCGTCGGCGCGGCCGACGCGCTCGAGCTCTATCGCCAGGCACCGACGCATCTGCTCGGCCGCCTCGCCGACACCATCCGCGCCCGCAGGCACCCCCCTCGGATCGTCACCTACATCATCGACCGCAACGTCAACTACACGAACGTGTGCGTGGCGCGCTGCAATTTCTGCGCGTTCTACCGCCCGGTCGGCTCGTCCGAGGGGTACGTCCTCGGGTTCGAGGAGATCTTCCGCAAGATCGACGAGACGATGGCGGTCGGCGGCAACCAGCTGCTGCTCCAGGGTGGGCACAACCCCGATCTGCCGATCGCCTGGTACGAGGACCTGTTCCGGGCCATCAAGGGACGGTATCCGGAGCTCAGGCTGCACGCTCTGTCGCCGCCGGAGATCCTGCACATCTCCCGGATCAATCACGTGCCCGTGCCGGAGGTCGTCGCGCGGCTCGTCGCCGCGGGGCTCGACAGCATTCCCGGGGGCGGCGCGGAGATCCTCGTCGACCGGGTCCGAAAGCTCCTGAACTGCTACGGCAAGGCGTCGGCGGACGAGTGGATCGACGTGATGCGCCACGCGCACCGCGCCGGGCTCCGCGCGACGGCCACGATGATGTACGGCACGGTGGAGACCGACGAGGAGCGCATCGAGCACCTGATACGCGTGCGCGACCTGCAGGACGAGACGGGCGGGTTCACCGCGTTCATCGCCTGGAGCTTCCAGCCGGAGCACACCGAGCGCGGCGGCGTGGAGGCCACCGGCATCGACTACCTGCGGACGCTGGCGCTCGCACGCATCGTGCTCGACAACGTCGACAACCTGCAGGCCTCGTGGGTGACGCAGGGCGGCAAGGTGGGGCAGCTCAGCCTCGCGTTCGGCGCCAACGACATGGGCAGCGTGATGATCGAGGAGAACGTCGTCCGCGCCGCCGGCGCGAGCTACTGCATGGACGAGGTCGAAATCGTCACCAATATCGAGGACGCCGGGTTCGTCCCGAAGCGCCGCAACATGCACTACGAGATCCTCGGTGATCCGATCTTCCGCGAGCGCGAGGTGCCGCGCATGCTGGAGCTCGCCACCGCGAGGTCGGCCGGCGACACGTCGGTGCCCGAGCAGCTTCGGCAGTACCCGGCCCGCAGCCGGGCCGGCAAGCAGCTGCGCCTGGCGCAGTGAGGTTTTCTTCGCGTTCACGGAACACCGAGGCACCGAGACACCGAGAACGTCTTTCAAGTCTCTCGGTGCCTCGGTGGCTCGATGGCTCGATGTCTCGTGGGGGTGACAGACGCCGGTGGTCGTCTACCGAGCCTCCTGGATTCTTCCCATCTCATCACCTCCCATCGGCGACGGCTGGGTCGCCGTCGAGGACGGGATCGTCGCCGGGGTCGGCACGGGCACGAAAGCTGGAGTCGTCGACCTTGGATCCGCGGCGATCCTGCCGGCGCTCGTCAACGCCCACACGCATCTGGAGCTGTCGTACCTGGCGGGCGCCATTCAGCCAACCGACCGGTTTCTCGACTGGATTCGAGCGGTCATGGCGGCGCGCCGTCGGTATCCCGATCCGCGCGACCCGGTCATCCTGAGCTCGGCGCGGACCACGATCGCGGCCGCGCGGGCGGCCGGCACGGGGCTGATGGGCGATATCAGCAACACGCTCGTGGCGGTGCCGCTGCTGCGCGAGGCTGGGATGGCTGCCCGCGTCTTCTACGAGCTGCTCGGCTTCAACACGGACGATCCGGCCGGGCGCGTGCGCGCCGCGCGCGCCGCGATCGACGCCGAAGGGGAGTCGGGCGCGGACGTGCGGCTCAGCCTGGCGCCGCACGCACCATACTCCGTCTCGCCCGGCTTGTTTACCGCCATTCGCGACGACCTCGACGCGCATCCGGCGGACGTGTCGACGGTCCATCTCGCCGAGTCGCCGGACGAAGTGGAGTTCATCGCGCGCGGCACCGGCGGCTGGCGTGATCTGCTCGCCGAGCTGGGCGTCTGGTCGACCGCGTGGCGGCCGGCCGGCGCGTCGCCGGTGGCGTATCTGTCGGCGCTCGGCTTCCTCGACGCGCGCGTCCTGGCCGTGCACGCGGTGCAGTGCTCGCCCGATGACCTTGCGCGCCTCGGGACCCTTGGCACCACCGTCGTCTCGTGCCCGCGCAGCAACCGGTACGTCGGCGTCGGCGATCCGCCGCTCGACGCGCTCTATGCGTGGAGTGTCTCAGTCGCGTTCGGCACCGACAGCCTGGCGAGCGTCGTCGATCTGAACATGTTTGCGGAGCTCGCGGCGGCGCGTCGTCTGGCGCCGCGGGTTCCCGCGGGGCGTCTGCTCGAGAGCGCCACACTGCGGGGCGCCAGCGCGCTCGGGTTCGGCGGGCAGTACGGCAGCATCGAGGCGGGGAAGCGCGCCTCGCTGATCGCCGTGCGCGTGCCCGCCGACGTGGCCGATGTGGAAGAATATCTGCTGTCCGGCATCGAGCCCGCCGCCGTGACGTGGCTCGACACGTGATGCACAAGCTCTTCACCTACCTGTCGTTCGTCCGGTTCAGCCACTCCGTCTTCGCTCTGCCGTTTGCGCTGACCGGTGCGCTCCTCGCCTGGCGGACGTCCCCGTTCTCGTGGTGGCAGGTGTTCTGGATTGTCATCTGTATGGTCGCGGCGCGCAGCGCGGCCATGGGGTTCAACCGCCTGGTGGACGCCCGGTTCGACGCGCTGAATCCACGGACGGCGATGCGTGAGCTGCCGCGCGGCGTCATGTCGCGGCGCGAGGCGACGCTGTTCGTGGTGGTCTCCTCGGTCGCGTTCGTCTATGCGGCGGGACGTCTCAATCCGCTGTGTCTCGCCCTGTCGCCGGTCGCGCTCGCGATTGTCTTCTGGTACGCGCTGGCGAAGCGCTACACCTCGTACACGCAGCTGTTCCTCGGCCTCGCGATGGCCGTGGCGCCGGTCGGCGGCTGGATTGCCGCGGGCGGCGGCGCCGGCGCCGAGCCGTGGCTGCTGGGCCTCGCCATCGGGCTCTGGGTCGGCGGATTCGACGTCCTGTACGCCTGTCAGGACGTGGAGTTCGATCGCGCGCACCGGCTTCGCTCGATTCCCGTCCGGTTCGGTATCGGGGCCGCTATCCGGCTCTCGCGTCTGATGCATCTGGCCACAGTCGTCGCGATGGCCGTCCTGTGGCGCGCCGCCGATCTGCCGCCGCTCTATCTCGCCGGCGTCGCGATCGTCGCCGTGCTGCTGGCGTACGAGCAGTCGCTCGTCAGCGAGCGCGACTTGTCGCAGCTCCGCAGGGCGTTCGACCTGAACGGCTACGTCGGGATCATCTATTTCGCGGCGACGGCGCTCTCGCTGGTCATCGGCTAGCGTGCGATCCTCCGACAAAGCGCCCGACCGCATCGCCGGGATGTTCGATGCGATCGCGCCCCGGTACGACCTGCTCAATCACCTGCTGAGCGCCGGGATCGACCGCCGCTGGCGTACCCGGGCGATTCGGTCGCTCCAGCTCAGCGGCCGCGAGGTGCTGCTCGACGTGTGCACCGGCACCGCCGACGTCGCGCTGCAGGCGAGACAGGCGGCGCGCGTCGTCGGCGTCGATTTTGCCGGTGCGATGCTGGCGATTGGGTGGCGAAAGGTGCGCGCGGCGGGGGCGGCGGGCCGCATTGCGCTCGTGCGCGGCGACGCGACCAGGCTCCCGGTGGCGGACGCCACGGTCGATGCGGCCACGGTGGCGTTCGGCATCCGCAACGTCGAGCGGCCCGAGCTGGCGTGCGCCGAGATGGCGCGGGCGCTGCGCCGCGGCGGCCGCCTGGCGATCCTCGAGTTCGGCGAGCTGCGGGTGCCCGGCCTCCGGACGCTCTACCTCTGGTATTTCAAGTACCTGCTGCCATGGATCGGCCGCGCCATTTCGGGCCATGGCGCAGCCTACTCGTACCTGCCCGCCTCGGTGCGCAGCTTCCCGCCGCCGGCGGCTTTGGTCGCGCTGCTCGAACAGGTGGGATTCCGCGACGTCCGCGCCGTCCCACTCACGTTCGGGATCGTCTATCTCTACACGGGCCGGCGGAGCTAGCTGGTAGTCGGTAGCCGGTAGCTGGTAGCCAAAGCCCAAGGCCGAAAGCCCGTAGCCCGTTATAATTCAGTCAACTGCGTGATTCATTTCGACTTCGACGATCGCTACCAGGATGAAAACGTCGTCGGCAGCGCGATCTCGAGACGCGAAGGCGTGCTGCTGTCGGTCATGTTTCACGCGTTCATCGCGATCGCCTTGATCGTCGGACCACGCTTACCCATCTTCCAGCCCAGTCCCGAGGAGCTCCAGCGCCGTCAGGCCGAGCTCGAGCGGCAGCGCGAGGAAGCGGCGCGGCGGTTCGTGTTCGTCCGGCCGCGCGTCGACACGCCGGCGCTCCGGCCGCCCCCGCTCGCGGAGCTCTCGGATCTCGATCGGCGCGCCCAGGACCCGGTGATCGTCCGCGAACCTGAGAACCCGCTGCCGTTCTCGCGCGGCGATACCTCCGAGCGGATCGAGGACGCGGAAGCCGAAAGGGCGAAGGGTGCCGACAATCCGAAATCCCCGCCGCAGCCGGAGCCCGAGACCCAGGTGGCGCGTGTCACGCCGCCCGGCGAGACCGGCCTGCGCCGTCCGCTCGAGACGCCGCTGACGCGCCCCGGCGGGTCGCTCGGCGAGGCACTCCGCAACCTGCAGCAGTACGTCCAGAATGAGCGATTCGACAATCCGCAGGGGGGGAACGACCGTCCCGGGGCGACGATTCAGTTCGACACCCGGGGCGTCGAGTTCGGGCCGTGGCTGCGTCGCTTCGTTGCCCAGGTCCGCCGCAACTGGTTCATTCCGCAAGCGGCGCTGGTCATGAGCGGCCATGTCGTGCTGCAGTTCTACATCCACAAGGACGGCTCGATCACTGACATCGTCATAGTGCAGCCGTCGGCCATCGAGTCGTTCACCCGGGCAGCGTACGGTGCGATCTACTCGTCGAATCCCACGGCACCGCTGCCGCCGGAATACCCGCTCGACCGGGCGCTCTTTACGGTGACCTTCTATTACAACGAACAACCACCTTACTGAATCATGTAGGCCTCAGGCCTCGGGCCCCAGGCCTCAGACTCGGATTTTTCTATGCCGACACGAGTGCAGCAGCTGGGTCTCCTGATTCTGCTGACGGCGCTCGTGGTGTACGTCCTCGCACGCGTCGGATGGTAGACGCCCGGCGGCGACTCGTCCTGGCCGTTCTCGGTCCGACGGCCTCCGGCAAGAGCGCGCTCGGCCTTGCGCTTGCGGAGCGATACGGCGGCGAGATCATCAACTGCGACTCGACCGCCCTGTACCGGGGGTTCGACATCGGCACGGACAAGGTCCCCGTCGACGCGCGGCGCGGCATTCCCCATCACCTGATCGGCGTGGTCGAGCCGACCGAGGTGTATACCGCCGCGCAGTACGCGCGCGACGCGGCGCGCCTGATTCGAGAGGTCCACGCGCGCGGCAGGCTGCCGATCGTCGTCGGCGGCACGGGGTTCTACTACCGGGCGCTCACGCGGGGCCTGTTTCCCGGGCCCGGGGCGGACGAGGCGCTGCGCACGAGGCTCAACCGCGTGGCGGATCGCCGCGGCCTGGAATGCCTGCACCGGTGGCTCAGGCGGGTCGACGCCGACTCAGCCGCGCGCATCGTGCCGCGCGACCGCAAGCGCCTGGTCCGCGCGCTCGAGGTGTACCTGACCACCGGCCGGCCGCTGACAGCACATTTTGCCGAAACGGCCTCACCCATTGCCGATTGCGAAGTAATTCCCATCGCGCTGCGCCTGCCAGCGGCGGTGACGGCCGAGCGCGTCGCGCGCCGCGTAGATGAACAGTTCGCGCGCGGCATCGTGGCCGAGGTGCGGGCGCTACTGGCTCGCGGCGTGCCGCCGAGCGCGCGCCCCTTCGGCGGTCTCGTGTACCGGCAGGTGATGGAAATGCTGAGCGGCGTGCGCGGCGAGGCGGCGACGCGCGCGCTCATCGTGCAGGAGAATCGACGCTACGCGCGGCGGCAGTTGATCTGGTTCCGCAAAGAGCCTAATCTTATCTGGTTCGACGGCCCCGGCGAGCGACGCGATTCGCTGCTGCGCGTGGAACAGGAGATGTGCGCGGTGGGGACCCCGTTCGTGAGCCGCGAGGAGACACTGCCTGATGGCCCAGGTGTCCGAACCCCGTACAGCCTCCACCCAGCCGAACATTCAGGACGTGTTTCTCAACCACGCGAGGCGCGAACGTCTGTCGGTGAGCGTCCATCTCATCGACGGGCGCCGGTTCGAGGCGCGCATCAAGAACTTCGATCGCTTCGCGGTGGTCGTCGAAGTCAACGGCGTGGACCATCTGGTGTTCAAGCACGCCATCGCCACCATTGCCACCGAGCGTTCCATCGCCAACTACCTCACGCCGCACCAGCCCTGAGCACCGGGCGCGTGTGCCTGGACCGCTATACGGCTCCAAACGAGAATTGTGTACCCGTTCCCAGGAGCCGTATAGCGGTCCTAGGGCTCTCACCTCACCGGTCTTATGACGGACGTCAAGAGCAGAGCCCGAGGCTGGTTCACGCGCGTCGTCGTGATCGTCCTCGACAGCGTCGGCATCGGGGCGCTTCCCGACGCGGCCGCGTACGGCGACGAGGGAAGCCACACGCTCGGCAACATCGCGAAGCAAGTGCCCCTGCGACTGCCGGCGCTCCGCTCGCTCGGCCTGGGTCGGCTGGTGAGGCTCGAGGGCGACGCGTCGGCGGCGCCTCGAGCCGCCTACGGGCGGATGGCGGAGGCCTCGGCAGGCAAGGACTCCGTGACCGGGCACTGGGAGCTGATGGGCCTCGTGCTCGATCGGCCGTTTCCCACGTTTCCGGCCGGTTTCCCGCCCGACGTGGTTTCCGAGTTCGAGCGCCGGATCGGGCGCGGCACGCTGGGCAACGTCGTGGCGTCTGGCACCGAAATCATCGACCGGCTCGGTGCCGAGCACCTCCGGACGGGCAGGCCGATCGTCTATACGTCGGCAGACAGCGTGTTCCAGATTGCCGCGCACGAGGACGTCATCCCGCTCGCGGAGCAGTACCGTAACTGCGAAATCGCGTTCGACCTCGTTTGCCGCGGCATGGGCGTGGGCCGCGTCATCGCGCGCCCCTTTGTGGGGCCTCCGGGCGCGTTTACCCGCACCGCCAACCGCCATGACTACGCCCTCGAGCCGCGCGGCGAAACGCTTCTGGACCGGCTGACCGCCTCCGGCGTTCCCGTCGTGGCCATCGGCAAGATCACCGACTTGTTTGCGGGCCGCGGCATCGGGCGCACGGTGCCGACCCGGGGCGACGCCGACGGGCTCGAGAAGGTGGCCGCGGCGATGGCGGAGGGGACCCCGGGTCTCATCTTCGCCAATCTCGTGGACTTCGACACGGTTTACGGCCATCGCAACGACGTGGCGGGCTATGCCGCGAACCTCGAGCGGGTCGATGCGGCGCTGGGGCGCCTCACGGCCGCGCTTGGCGCGGGCGATCTGTTCGTCGTCACCGCCGACCACGGCAACGATCCCACCACGCCGAGCACCGATCACTCGCGGGAGTATGTGCCGATTCTGCTGACCGGGCCGCGCGTGCGGGCGGGCGCCGACATCGGCACCCGCTCCACCTTCGCCGACCTCGGTCAGACGCTCGCCGAGAACTTCGGCGTCGCGCGCCTGGCGTACGGGTCGAGCTTCCTCGGCGAGATCCTGGAGGAGCCGGTTGTCGAGCATCCGTGAGGTCCTCGAGCAGCGCGAGCGCGAGATGCTGGCGCCGCAGGCCGCCAAGAGCGCCGATTCGCGCGGGCGCCTCCGCCCGGAGCCCGAAGACGACGTGCGGCCGGCCTTCCAGCACGACCGCGACCGCATCATCCACAGCAAGGCGTTCCGGCGGCTGAAGCACAAGACCCAGGTGTTCTTTGCGCCGGCAGGCGACCACTACCGGACCCGCCTCACGCATACGCTCGAGGTGTCGCAGATCGCGCGGACGATTGCAAAGGTGCTCCGCCTGCACGAGGAGCTCACCGAAGCGATCGCCCTCGGGCACGACCTCGGTCACACGCCGTTCGGCCACACCGGCGAGCGCGTGCTCGACTCGCTGATCCCGGGCGGCTTCAACCACTACGAGCAGAGTCTGCGCATTGTCGACGTGCTGGAGAACGACGGCCGCGGCCTCAACCTGACCTGGGAGGTGCGCGACGGCATCGCGCGGCACTCGAAGGGCAAAGAGGGCTCGCCGGTAGGCGTCGACGCCTCCAAACGGGCCGCGACCCTGGAGGGGCAGATCATCCGGGTCGCCGATCTCATCGCGTACGTGAATCACGACATCGACGATGCGGTGCGGGCCGGGATGCTGAAGGCGGCGGATCTGCCCAAGGCGGCGGTCGAGGTGCTCGGCGCCACCTCGTCCGCGCGCATCGCGCGCATGGTGAAGGACGTGGTCACGGAGACGCAGCGCGGCGGGCTCCAGGGGATCCGGATGAGCGACGACGTGCTGCGGGCGACGCTGGCGATGCGGAGCTTTCTGTTCGAGGCGGTGTACGAGAACGACGTCGCGACCGGCGAGTTCAAGAAGGCGAGCGGCATCCTGACCGGACTCTGGGAGAAAGTCCGGGAGCGGCCGGACGGACTGCTCGACCGCCGCATCATCGACACGGACGGGCTCGACACGGCGGCCAAGGATTTTCTGGCCGGCATGACCGATCGCTTCGCGGTGACGCTGTACGAGCGGCTGTTCATCCCGAAGCCGTGGATCGGCCCTATCTCGTGGAATCAGCTATAATTAGCGGTTCAATGTTGCTTGACCTGACGCGCTACCGGCAGCCGCTCGACCGCTTCGCCCGCACGTTTTCCGCCCCGGAAGTTGGAGACGAGGGCGACGCCTACCGTGTGGTGTCGCCGGTCGAGCTGGCCTTCGACATTCACAAGGACAAGGACAAGTTCCGGCTGGTCGGGACCGTCAACGCCGAGATCGAGCTCTCCTGCAGCCGCTGTCTCGATGCGTATCGGATCACCGTGGACGCGCCGTTCGACCTGCGCTACCTGCCCGCCTCGGCCATGGCGACCGAGCCGGAGCGGGAGGTCGCGGACGAGGATTTCGACACCAGCTACTACCGCGAGGATCGCATCGATCTGAACGAGCTGCTGCGCGAGCAGTTCTATCTGGCGCTGCCGATGAAGCCGCTGTGCCGCGACGACTGCCGGGGGCTCTGCCCGCACTGCGGCGCGAACCTGAATACGGCCGCGTGCGCCTGCCCGTCCACGTGGGAGGACTCGCGGCTCGCGGCGCTCAAGGCGCTGAAATTCGATCGTTCGGATCGCTGACTTATGCCAAACCCAAAACGCCGACATTCCAAGGCACGGACGGCCAAGCGCCGCACGCACGACGCGCTGCGCGCGGCGACCACCGGTCTGTGTCCTCAGTGCCACGAACCCAAGGCCCCGCATCGCGTGTGCCCGCACTGCGGGTACTACCGCGAGCGGCAGGTCCGGCCCGTCGACGAGGAGTAAATCACAAGGCACAAGTCACAAGTCACAAGTCACAAATCACAGTCACAATCTCGAGTCATTTGCGACCTGTGACTTCTGACTGGTGACTGGTGACTTCTGATTTGTGACTTCTGATTTGTGATTCTGATTTGTGACTTGTGACTTGTGACTTGTGACTTGTGCTTGTGACTTCTGATTTGTGACTTGTGACTTGTGACTTGTGACTTCTGATTTGTGACTTGTGACTTGTGACTTGTGACTTGATCGGATGATCCGCATCGCCGTCGACGCCATGGGCGGCGACCATGCGCCGTCGGCCGTCGTCGACGGGGCGGCCTCCGCCGCGCGCCATCTTGCCGTTCGGATTGCGCTCGTCGGGCCGACCTCCGTGCTCCAGGAGGCGCTCGCGTCGCATCCGGACTGGCGCGCGCTCGGACTGGAGATCGTCGAGGCGCCCGAGGCCGTGGAGATGGCCGAGGCGGCCGCCGCGGCGCTCCGGCGCAAGCCGCGCGCGTCGATCCGTGTCGCCGCCGATCTGGTGGCGCGGCGGGAGGCGGCCGCCCTGTTCAGCGCCGGCCACACCGGCGCGACGGTGCTGGCGGCGCATGCCGCGTTCGGGATGATTCCGGGCGTCGATCGCCCGGCGCTGGCCACCACCATCCCGACGCGCGCCCGCCCGGCAGTGCTGCTCGACGCCGGTGCCAACGTCGACTGCCGCCCGCAGCACCTTCTGCAGTTTGCCGTCATGGGCAGCGTCTACGCGCGCGTGGCCCTCGGCATCGACCGTCCCCGCGTCGGCCTGCTGTCGAGTGGCGAGGAGGAAACCAAGGGCAACGAGCTGACGCGCGAGGCGCACCGGCTGCTCAAGGCGTCGCCGGTGAACTTCATCGGCAACGTCGAGGGACGCGAAATCTACAGCGGCATCGCGGACGTCGTCGTCTGCGACGGCTTTACCGGCAACGTCGTGCTCAAGACGAGCGAGGGACTGGTGGACGCGGTGGAGACGCTGCTCGGCGACGAGCTGAAGGGGACCTTCTCGAGTCATGTGGGGTACCTGCTGTCACGCCGCGCGTTCCGGCGATTCCGCCGCCGCGTCGACTATTCCGAGTACGGCGGCGCGCCGCTGCTCGGCGTCGCGCAGCTGGCGATCGTTGGCCACGGCCGCTCGTCGGCCAAGGCGGTCCGGAATGCGATTGCCGTGGCGCATCGGTTCGCGACGAGCGACTTCCTCCGGCGCGTCGAGCACGACATCGCCACCGCCGCGGTGGCCGACCGATGATCGCGTTCATCTTTCCAGGCCAGGGTTCGCAGACCGTCGGCATGGGCAAGGCGCTGGCCGAGGCGTTTGCCGAGGCGCGCGCCGCCTTCACCGAGGCCGACACGGCGTTTGCCGCCGCCGCGGACGGGACGCCCGGTCCGGGCCGCTCGCTGCGGCAGCTCTGCTTCGAGGGGCCCGAGGATCAGCTGACGCTTACCGAGCATACCCAGCCAGCGATCCTTGCCGTCAGCATCGCCGCCGCCCGTGTCCTCGAGGCGCGCGGCGTCCGTCCGCACTTCGTCGCAGGCCACAGCCTGGGGGAGTACTCGGCCAACGTGGCCGCCGGCACGTTCGCCTTTGCCGACGCCGTCGGCATCGTGCGACGCCGCGGCCGCTACATGCAGGAGGCGGTGCCGCCCGGCCGGGGCGCCATGGCGGCCATTCTCGGCCTGGATGCCGCCGAGGTGGGCCGCGCGTGCGAGGAAGCGGCGGGCGGCGACGCCGTGAGTCCCGCCAACATCAACGGTCCGGGGCAGATCGTGATCGCGGGCGCCGCCGCCGCGGTCGAGCGCGCGGGAGCGCGCGCGAAGGCGCTCGGCGCCAAGCGCGTGGTGCCGCTGGCGGTCAGCGCACCGTTCCACTGCGCGCTGATGCAGCCGGCGGAGGCGCGGCTCGAGCCGGAGCTGCGCGCGCTCGCCGTGCGCGACCCGCGCGTGCCGATCGTCGCCAACGTCGACGCGCAGCCGAAGAGGGACGCGCGCGCCGCCATCGACGCGCTGGTGCGTCAGGTGTCCGCGCCGGTGCTGTGGGAGGACGTCGTGCGGCGTCTTGCGTCGGAGGGCGTCACCACGTATGTTGAGGTGGGCCCGGGGCGCGTGCTCGGCGGACTGGTGAAGAAGATCCACCGGGATGCCCGGATTCTGGCGTTTGCGGAGTCCGACGATCTGGCGGAGATTCTCGCAAGTGCAAAGTGAAAAGTGCAAAGCGGAAAGTAAGGTACAGGTGGCAAGTACTTGCCCCGCTTACTTTGCACTTTACACTTTGCACCTTTGACTTTCAGCTTCATGTTCGACCTGTCCGGTAAGGTGGCCATCGTGACCGGCGCGTCGCGCGGCATCGGGCGTGCGGTGGCGACGCTCCTCGCCGCGCGCGGCGCACATGTCGTCGCAGCGGCCCGCGGCGATCATGCCGGCGAGACGGTGGCGGCCATCCGGGCCGAGGGCGGGCGCGCGGAACCGGCGGCGGTCGATGTGACCGACACGGGCGCCGTCGAGGCGATGGTCGCCGGCGCCCTCGAGCGCCACGGCCGGATCGACATCCTGGTGAACAACGCCGGGATCGCGCGCGACCAGCTGCTGCTGCGGATGAAGCGTGAGGAATGGGATCAGGTGATCGCGACCAACCTGACGGCCGCCTACGTCTGCGCGCAGGCGGTCCTCAGGCCGATGATCAAGCAGCGCAGCGGCCGGATCGTCAGCATCAGCTCGGTCGTCGGGCAGACGGGGAATGCCGGCCAGGCGAACTACGCGGCCTCGAAGGCGGGCCTGATCGGGTTCAGCAAGGCGCTGGCGCGCGAGGTCGCCTCGCGGAACATCACGGTCAACGTCGTCGCGCCCGGGTTGATCGAGACGGACATGACGCGCGCGCTCACCGCGAAGGTCCAGGGCGACTGGGCCGCGCAGATCCCGCTCGGGCGGCTCGGCGAGACGGCCGACGTGGCGGCGGCCGTCTGCTTTCTCGCCTCGGATGAGGCGTCGTATATTACTGGGCAAGTCCTGGCCGTCAACGGCGGGATGTACATGTGAATCGGTTGGTGGTTCGTGGTTGGTGGTTCGTGGCAACCACCAACTACCAACCACCAACTACCAACCGACTGGAGGCGTGATGGCGGTTGCAGACAAGGTGAAGAGCATCATCGTGGAACAGCTCGGCGTGGACGAGGAAGAAGTGACGCCTGATGCGTCCTTCGTCGACGACCTCGGTGCCGACTCGCTGGACACGGTGGAGCTCGTCATGGCGTTCGAGGAGGAGTTCGGGATCGAGATTCCCGATGAGGACGCCGAGAAGATTACCCGCGTGAAGGAAGCGATCGACTATATCGACGCTCACGCCAAAGGAAAGAAGTAGCCCGGTTTGAGCAGGCGGGTCGTTATCACCGGCATCGGGCTGGTGTCGTCGCTCGGCATCGGCACCAGCGCAAACTGGAAGGCGCTGCTGGCCGGCCGGAGCGGCGTCGGACGGATCACAAAGTTCGACCCGAGCGGGTTTGCCGCGCAGATCGCGGCAGAGGTCACCGGGTTCGATCCCCTGCAGTTCGTCGACAAGAAAGACGTCAAGAAGATGGACGTCTTCATCCAGTACGCCATCGCCGCGACCCAGTTCGCGATGGACGATTCCCGCCTCACGATCACCCCGGACCGCGCGCCGCGCACCGGCGTCTTCATCGCGTCGGGCATCGGCGGATTCACGACGATCGAGCGCGAGCACCGGGCGCTCATCGAGGGCGGCCCGCGGAGGATCTCGCCGTTCTTCATTCCGTCGGCGATCATCAACCTGGCCGCCGGCCAGGTGTCGATCCGCTTCGGCGCCAAGGGCCCGAACTCGGCCACCTGCACGGCCTGCTCCGCCTCGGCGCACGCCATCGGCGACTCGTTCGAGATCATCCGCCGCGGCGACGCCGACGCGATGATCGCGGGCGGTTCGGAGGCGGCGATTACGCCGATGGGCGTCGGCGGGTTTGCGGCGCTCCGCGCGCTGTCGACCCGCAACGACGAGCCGCAGCGCGCCAGCCGGCCGTTCGACCGCGACCGCGACGGCTTCATCATCGGGGAAGGGGCGGGGATCGTCGTGCTCGAGGAGCTCGAGCAGGCGCAGCGGCGCGGCGCCCCGATGTATGCCGAGCTGGTCGGCTACGGCATGTCGGCCGACGCGTATCACATCACCGCGCCGTCGGAGGACGGCGACGGGGCGGTGCGCGTCATGTGCCTGGCGCTCGAGAAGGCCCGCGTCCGCCCGGACGAGGTGGATTACATCAACGCGCACGGCACGTCGACGCCCCACAACGACCGGCTGGAGACGCTCGCCATCAAGCGGCTCTTCGGCGAGCACGCGCGGACGCTCGCCATCTCCTCGACCAAGTCGATGACCGGGCACCTGCTCGGCGCGGCCGGGGGGGTGGAGGCGGGCATCACGGCGCTCGCGGTGCACCACCAGGAGATGCCGCCCACGATCAACCTCGACAATCCTGACACGGAGTGCGACCTCGACTACGTGCCGCATACCAGCCGCCGCAGGGCGATCCGGTATGCGCTCTCCAATTCGTTCGGCTTCGGCGGCACGAACGCGGCGCTGCTGTTCAAGAAGTATGAAGGGTGAGCGCTTCGAGGAAGCACCCCGACGGAACACCGAGCCACCGAGCCACCGAGCCACCGAGACAAAAACAAATATGATTGATTTGCCTCGGTGTCTCGGTGCCTCGGTGGTACGTGATCGATGAAAATCGCCGTCTGCATCAAGCAGGTCCCGACCCGCGAGTGGCAGCCCCGGATCCGCGACGACAAGCGGTGGATCCGCGACGAGGACGTTAGCTACGAGATGAACGAGCCGGACGCCTACGCGCTCGAGGAGGCGCTGCGCCTCCGCGAGAAGCACGGCGGCGAGGTCGTCGTCTGTTCGGCCGGGCCGGCGCGCGTGCAGCAGGTGCTGCGCGAGGCGCTCGCGCGCGGCGCCGATCGCGCGCTCCACGTCGACGACGAGTCGCTCGCCGCCGCCGACGCGTTCGTGAGCGCCTCCGCGCTGGCGGCGGCCATGGTGGACGAGAAGTTCGACCTCGTGCTGACCGGACTGCAGTCCGACGATCAGGGCCACGCGCAGACGGGCGTCGTCCTCGCCGAGCGGCTCGGGATCCCGCACTCCACGATCATCATGGAGGTCCAGGTGCAGCCCCCGGGCGTGCGCGTCAAACGCGAGCTCGAAGGCGGCTGGTTCCAGTGGGTGTCGATGCCGCTGCCGGCGCTGCTCACCATTCAGAGCGGCATCAACCAGCTCCGCTACGCAACGCTGAAGGGGATCATGGCGGCCAAGAAGAAAGAGATCCGTAGGGTGCCGCTGCCAGCCGGCCTCCAGCCCGTGCAGGAGATCGTCTCGCTCGCGCTGCCGTCGCGGACCAAGCAGACGCAGATCATCGGCGGCTCGCTTCAGGAGGCCGCCCGCGAGCTCGTGCGGCGGCTGCGCGAAGAGGCGAGGGCGCTGTGATCCTCGTCGTCGCGGAGCAGCGCGGCGGGGTCCTCAACCGCGCCACGTGGGAGGCGGTCGCCGCGGCGCAGCAGCTGGCGGCGCCGACGAGCGGGGCGCGGCTCAAGATCGCCCTCGTCTCCGCCGGTGCGCCGGCCGCGGAGGAGCTGGCGGCGGCCGGCGCCGGCGACGTGCTCGTGCTGAACGACCCGGCGCTCGAGGTCTACACGCCGGACGGGTACGTGACGGCGCTCGCGGCCGCCATTCCGCCGCTTGCGCCCGAGTTCGTCGTGCTGCCGCACACCTATCAGACGCGCGATTTCGTGCCGGCGCTCGCCGCCCGACTGAACAAGCCGCTCATCACCGACGTCACCGCCATCTCCGGTGCGGTGTTCACGCGGCCGCTGTTCCAGGGCAAGCTGGCGGCGGAGGTACGGCCCACGGGAGGTCGTCCCTGTTTCGTCACGTGCCAGATCGGCGCCTTCCGCGCCGACCGCGTGCAGAAAGGCGCCGCGCCGTCGGCGGTGACGGCCGTGGCAGTGGCCGTCGATCGGAGCGCGATCCGGCAGACGCCGGAGGCCCCGTTCCAGGAGGCGCAGCAGGCCGTCGATCTCAGCCAGGCGGCGCGCATCGTGGCGGTCGGCCGCGGGATCAAGTCGCGCGAGCAGCTGCCGGTGGCCGAGTTGCTGGCCAGGGCCCTCGGCGCCGAGCTGGCCGCCTCGCGGCCGATTTGCGACAGTGGCTGGCTGCCGATGGAGCGGCAGATCGGCAGCTCGGGGCAGACGGTCGCGCCGAAGCTGTACGTGGCCCTCGGGATTTCAGGCGCCATTCAGCATCTGGTCGGGATGAAGGGATCGCGCACGATCGTCGCGATCAACAAGGACGCCGACGCGCCGATCTTCGAAGTGGCCGACTATGGGATCGTCGGCGACCTGTTCGAGGTCGTTCCTGCGCTGGTCGCTGAGCTGGAGAAGAAGTAGGCAGTAGGCAGTAGGCGGTAGGCAGTAGGCAGGAAATGCACGCCACTGCCTACTGCCTACTGCCTACTGCCTACTGCCTACTATGGAGCGTGAGACCCTCGATGTCGATGTCCTGATCGTCGGCGGGGGGCCGGCCGGGCTCTCGGCGGCGCTGCGACTCTCTCAGCTGCAGCAACAGCATGGCGGCGAGCCGCTGTCGATCGCCGTGATCGAGAAGGCGCGCGACGCGGGCGCGCACATGCTGTCGGGCGCCGTGCTCGACCCGTCGGCGCTCGGGGACCTCGTTCCGGACTTTCGCGAGAAAGGGGCGCCTCTTGCCGCCGAGGTGCGGCGGGATCTCGTCTACTTCCTGACCGAACGGTCAAAGCTGCGGTTTCCCGTCGTGCCGCCGCCGCTCAGGAACCACGGCAACTACATCATCTCGCTGAACCGGCTGGTGCGCTGGCTCGCCGAGCAGGCCGAAGGGCCGGGCGTCGATATCTTCAGCGGCTTTGCCGGACAGCGCGTGCTGATCGAGGGCGACCGGGTGGTCGGCGTGCGGACCGGCGACCGCGGCGTCGACCGGCATGGGGCGCAGAAGCCGACCTTCGAGCCGGGCGTCGACATCCTGGCCAAAGTCACCATCTTCTGCGACGGCGTGCGCGGCAATCTCACCAAGGAGCTGCTGCGGCGGTTCCAGCTCGGGCGCGGCCGCCAGCCGGAGCAGTTTGCCATCGGCTTGAAGGAGCTCTGGGACATTCGCAGTGGACGACTCGAGCCGGGCACCGTCGTCCATACGATGGGGTATCCGCTGCGGCACGACGAGTTCGGCGGCGGGTTCATCTACGCGATGCCCGACGGGCAGCTGTCGGTCGGGTTCGTGGCGGGCCTCAACTACAAGGACCCGCTGTTCGATCCGCACATGGCGTTCAATCGCTTCAAGCGGCATCCGTTCGTACGCGGGCTGCTCGAGGGCGGCCAGATGGTCCGCTACGGCGCGAAGGCGCTGCCGGAAGGCGGCTGGAACACCATTCCGCGGCCGTATCTCGACGGCGCGCTCATCGCCGGCGATGCCGGAGGCTTCCTCAATTCGATGCGGCTGAAGGGCATCCACCTCGCCATACGCACCGGGATGCTCGCCGCCGAGTCGGCGTTCGAGGCGATTCGCGCCGGCGATACCACGGCCGCCGGTCTGGCGCGCTACCAGGACAAGATCGACCGGAGTCCCGTGAAGGCGGAGCTCTATCCCGTGCGCAACGTGCATCAGGCGTTCGACTACGGGCTCTTCGCGGGGCTGGCGTTCGCGGGGTTGACGATCCTCACGCGCGGCCGGTGGGCTGAAGAACTGCGCGGGCAGGCGGGCCACGAGCGGATGAAGACGCTCACGTGGTATTACGGAGCCCCCGCCTACGCGAACGCTTCGGCGGGCAAGCCCTCGCCGCTGGCACCGAGCAATGCCGCCGAGATCGACCGCCGGCTCACGTTCGACAAGCTCACGAACGTGCACTACTCCGGGACCGCGCACGACGAGGATCAGCCGTCGCACCTGCTGGTGCACACCGAGGTGTGCCGCACGATCTGCGGGCCCGAGTACGGCCACCCGTGCACCCGCTTCTGTCCCGCCAACGTCTACGAGATCGTGCAGGAGCCGGACGGACCCCGCCTGCAGATCAACGCCTCGAACTGCGTACACTGCAAGACGTGCGACATCATGGACCCCTACGGCGTGATCACCTGGGTGCCGCCTGAGGGCGGCGGGGGACCTCAGTACAGTGGCATGTGAGGACTGGCGGGCCTCGCGGCTCAAGCGCTTCCAGGTCGCCGCGCTCGCCGCGCTTGGCTATCCGCTGATTGCGGCGCTCGGCCACACGCTGCGTTGGCGCGTCGAGGGGCTGCACCACCTCGAGGCGATCCGCACCGCCGGGCGGCAGCCGGTGATGGCGTTCTGGCATGGGCGCATCCTGCCCGCCGCCTTCTACTTCCGCCGCCGCGGCATCGTCGTCATCACGAGTGAGAACTTCGACGGTGAGTGGATCGCGCGCATCATCGAGCGCTTCGGCTACGCGACGGCGCGCGGGTCGACCTCGCGCGGGGGGCGCAAGGCGATGCTGCAGCTCGTGCGCGACATGCAGCAGGGGAGGCCCGCCGGGTTCACGCTCGACGGTCCGCGCGGGCCGGCGTTCGTGGCGCAGCCCGGCGCCCTCTGGCTCGCCCGCACGACGGGCAATCCGGTCCTGCCGTTTCACCTCGAGGCGTCGCGCCACTGGTCGCTCCGGAGCTGGGATCGCACCCAGATTCCCAAACCGTTCAGCACGGTGGCGCTGGTCGTCGGCGAGCCGATGCAGGTGCCCGTGGATGCGGCAGACGACGATCTGGAGCGGTGGCGAACGGAGGTCGAGATCCGGCTCAGAGCGCTCGAGCGGCGGGCCCTGGCGCTCGTCGGGCGCGCGTAACTTACATGCGTGGAGCGAGCCACGCCACCCCACCTCCATCCCACCGCGCACGCGTGCGCGGTGGGGACCCCGGGTCGCGCAGGCGCGATGGGGACCCCGGGTCAGGCTCGCTTTACGGGACCGCCGTGCCGCTGGCGTCGTGGTAGTGGCCGTGCTCGGTCGACCACACGCGGGTCGGCCCGGTGGCGCGCTCGCCGGTGAACGAGGCGATGCCGACGAGGACCGCCGCCAGCACCGCGGCGCCGACGAGAATCATCATCAGGCGCCCGCTGGCGCGGCTGCGCTCCTTCGACTCGCAGCACTTCTTGTATTTCCGGCCGCTGCCGCAGGGGCACAGGTCGTTGCGTCCAGGCTTGGCCATGCGTCTTCCTTATGGCTAAAAGCGAAGTCTACGACGACGGCGCCGAACTTTCCAGTGCCGCGCGGAAGTCGGCCTCAGGGCACCGGCACAAGCCTCGTCAGCTCGTCCAGCCAGTTCTCGACAAGGACAATCTGAGGCACGGCCCCGGCGGTCGCGTCCGCTTCCTTGATCATGAGAAAACGCTGACCGTCGGGGGACACATCGTAGGTGCGGCCGTTCAGGCTTCGGAAATATGGTCCCTCGAAGAGCGCGGCGGGCTTGCCGACCGTGAGTGCCGGTGTTGTCTGGATCGGAACCGCCATCAGCGTGCCGCTTTCGGTCAGATAGAACAGCTCGCGGCCGGATCGCGCCCAGGCGGGGCGCGTGCCGCCGCCCGTCGAGATGAGGTGTCGTGCGCTCGTGAAGCGCGGGAACGGGCTCAAGTAAACCTCGCTGCGGCCCGATTCATTGGATTGGTACGCGATCCACGCCCCGTCGGGCGAGACCGCCGCGTTGTGCTCGTTGAAGCCGTCGGTATCGGTGAGGAGCTGTGACCGGCGCTCGCCCTGTAGGCTCAGCACGCCGAGATCGTACTCTCCACTGGGCTCCTGGATGTGAATGAACAGGTGGGCGCCGTCGGGTGAAAAGTCGGCCGGCGCCTCGAAGTTCGGACTCTTCGACAACTGCTCAGCCGCTCCTGTGCCGTCGGCGGCTTGCCAGAAGAGATTCAGCTGTCCGCCACGGTCCGACGAGAACACGATTCGCCGTCCGTCCGGCGTCCACCGAGGACCGATGTCGGCTGCGGGATCCGCCGTCACACGCGTGAGTGTCGCACGCGCGAAGTCCCACACCCAGATGTCCCGCTCCTGGTCCCGCAGATCCAGCGCAACACGTGCACCATCTGGGGAGATGACCGGATAGACGTACGCGCGGTCGGGGGCACCAGCGACCACCTCTTCGCGTCCCTGGCGGTCCACCCACACGAGCGTACGGGTAACGGCAACCCTCCGCGGCACGTACGCGAGGAGCCCGTCGAGCGACGTGCTGAACTGCGCGGCGCCGACGACGCCGAGACCCGCGCCGACGCCACCAAACGAGATCGTGTCGAGAATGTCCTCCAGGACGGGGACTGGCCCGCCCGTTGCCACGAGTCGTTCAACGTCGAAGGGCACCGCCAGCAGCGCTCCCTCGCGCGCGTACACGAGGTGTCCTGTCGGCAGGTACCGTCCGTCGGTCCCGCCTTCCACGACGACGCGCCGCTCTCCTGTGTCCAGCCGTTGTACGACGATTTGGGCGTCGTTCCAGCTCGTCCCGGTGCCGCTGCGGAGCGTGAAGAGGACGGCCTCGCCCCCGGGCAGCAGATGAGGCCCGTGCACCGTCGTGTCGCCTTTGGCGGCATCGAGCCTTATAAGCGCCGACGGCTGTCCACCAGAGCCCCGAACCTGCCAGATGCCGTCTGGCCCCTGACCGTAGACGATCACGTCGCCCGGTGCCCAGCTGGCGCCCGTTGGGTTCTCGGCCTTGCAGAGGGTCACCGGTGCGCCGCCAGTCACGGCGACTTTCTTGAGCTGACCCGCCTGCCAGAACCCAATCCACTGTCCGTCGGGCGAATAGAAAGGATTGCGCGCGTGATCGCTCGGGCCTCCCTCGGTACCGCGAATGGGCTCGGCGTCGAGTCGATCCATGCGGCGCAGGTAGAGCCGCTGATTGGCGACATAGACGAACGAGGTTCCGTCCGGCGAGAGCGCAATCAGGTGCCGATTAATCGCCGAGAATCGATCCGTGGCGGGAAGGGTGATCGCGAACCGCCGGACCGCTCGTGGAGGCTCTACCCGCACCGCCCAGACCGCAAGGCCCGTCAAGGCGGCCGCAGAGGCCGCCGCCGCCACCCCGATGATGCGACGACGCGTGCGCTGACGCGACATGTCGACCCGAATCGCCAATTCGGCGGGTGGCGGCGCATCGAGGAGCACGCGGAAGTCCGCGATGTCGCGAAGGCGCCGTTTCGGATCTTTGGCCAGGCACCGCTCGAGCAAGTACCGCAGGATGGGAGGGACGGTGCTTGGCAGCAGCGCCCATGGCGGGTCGCTTTTCACGACCGTCGCGATGATGTCGGTTGCATCCTCGCCGTCGAATGCGCGTCGCCCGGTCAGCATTTCGAAGAGCACGCAGCCGAACGCCCAGACGTCGGCGCGCTTGTCGACCGCCTTTCCGCGCGCCTGCTCCGGCGCCATGTAGGCGGCTGTGCCGAGAATCATGCCCGCGCCGGTCGCCGCCACGCTCATCGTCGGCGACATCGACGCATCGAGCACGCGAGATTCGTTTTCGAGCGCCTTGGCCAAGCCGAAATCGAGGACCTTGACGGTGCCATCGTCTCGCAGCTTGACGTTGGCGGGCTTCAGGTCGCGATGGATGATGCCCCGCTCGTGCGCCGCTTCCAATGCATCAGCAATCTGGCGTGCGATGGCCAGTGCCTCATCGCGAGGCAACGGACCTTCGGCGACGCGGTCCGCGAGCGTGGGTCCCTCGACGAGCTCGAGGACGAGCGCCGGCGTGCCATCGGCGTCTTCGAGTCCGTGTATGGCGGCGATGTTCGGATGGTTCAGCGCCGCCAACAGCTGCGCCTCCCGCTTGAAGCGGGCCAGACGATCCGGATCGGAAGCGAGTAGCGCGGGCAGGACCTTGAGCGCGATCTCGCGATTCAGCTTCGTGTCGCGCGCGCGATACACCTCCCCCATACCACCCGCGCCGAGCGGCGCGAGAATTTCGTACGGTCCCAAACGCGTGCCGGCCCTGAGCGCCATTGATCTGAGTGCGGCGGGCGAATTCTAGCACCCGCGGACCGCAGCCGTTTTCGGCACAGCCCTTGCCCGTCGTCTGAGCAGAGGGACGATGGCATAATGCCGATACCCGCTCGAAAGCGAGGGGTTTCCGTGGAATTCCAGCCGATGTCGCCGGAGCAGGTCGAGCGCACGATGCAGTTTTTGCTGCAGTCCCAGGCGCAGTTCGAGGCAAATTTTGCCCGCTTCTCGCAGAAGAGCGAGGCAGATTTTGCCCGTTTCTCGGAGAAGACGGAGGCAGATTTTGCCCGCTTCTCGGAGGGGCTGCTTGGCCTGACTGCGCTCCACAACCAGACCGAGCGGAAGGTTCGGGACCTGGCCGACAGCATGGGTGCGGTTCGTGAGGGGCTCGTTGCACTGACCGGCATTGTCGGTCGGATGAGCGAACGCATCGACACCTTGGGGGAACGAGTCGATGAACGGCTCGATCGAATGGCAGAAGCAGGGGAACGTATCGATGGCCGGCTCGATCAGCTCACAGAGGCCCACCAGCGGCAGGCGGAAGCGGGGGAACGTATCGATCGCCGACTCGATCAGCTCACAGAGGCCCACCAGCGGCAGGCGGAAGCGGGGGAACGTATCGATCGCCGACTCGATCAGCTCGCAGAGGTCCACCAGCGGCAGGCGGAAGCGGGCGAACGCCTCGATCAGCGGCTCGATCGACTGGAAAAGTCGCAGGAACACACAGACCGGGAGATAAAGGCCACAGGTCGGCAAGTCAAGGAGTTGGCGGCGCTCTTCAAACGACACCTCCGAGCGGATCACGGGCGAAGGCGGACATAGACCGCAACCTTCGGAAAGGACGGGTGTGGCGTGGAATTCCGGTGGATGTCTCCGGAGGAGATCGAGCGGACCAAGCAGTTCATTCTCGAGAAACGTGCCGAGACGGAGGAGATTCTCAAAAGGACTGACACGAAACTGAATCAGGCGCTTCCCGAAATCGAGCGGCTCAAACGTCGCATGAATCGTCCCACACGAAAAGACGTTCGTCTCGAGTGGGCCCTGGCGGAAATCGAGCGGCTGAAACGTCGCATGGCCCGCCCCCTGACCCAGACCCGCACGACGTCGAAACGTCTCAAAACACAAAGAACGCGGCGAGGAAAATCCCAATCATCAGGAACGCGACGCCGACCTTGACGCCGACGCCAATGATGAAGCCGATCCAGGCGCCGGCGCCGATGCCGACCGCGCGCGCCAGGTCGCGCGTCGTGCTCAGCTCGCCGAGGACGGCGCCGACGAACGGTCCGACGATGAGTCCCGGCAGCCCCAGCACCAGGCCGAGCGCGGTACCGAGCGCGGCGCCCGCCATCGCCCGCCGGCTGGCGCCGAACCGGCCGGCGCCGAGGGCCGCCGCCGCAAGATCGATCCCGTAGCTCGCGACCGTCAGCAGGCCCAGCACGACGAGCGTGACGGCGCCGACGCGCATGAACCCGTCGGCCCAGGCCGCCAGCAGCAGCCCCGCGAAGATGAGCACGGTTCCCGGCAGCGCAGGAAACACGATCCCGGCGAGGCCGATACCAATCAGAACGACCGCGAGGACCCAGAGCAGGATGGTCATAGAAGGTCCGGCTAAGGCCGGACACGAGGTGCTTGGGACGCTACGTATTCGATCGTAATGTCGGACTACAATCAGCGCCTGCTTGAGGTGCTGAGCCTATGGCCCACGTCGCAACCGACCTTGCCGTCACGCTGCCGGAGGATCGCCCCGGCATGCTGTCCAGGGCGGTCAATGCCGTCAGCAATGCCGGCATCAACCTCGAAGGGCACGCAGAAATGGAAGGGGTCGTCCACATCCTGACGACCGATGCGGCCGCCGCGCGCGACGCCCTCGAGGAGGCAGGCTTCCGCGTCGTCAAGGAGCAGCAGGTGGTGCTCGTGCCGGTGGAGGATCGGCCCGGGTCGGCCGCGAGCGTGTTCCGGCGAATCGCAGACGCCAAGGTGAACATCCGGTTCAGCTATCTCGCGACGCGCAACCGGCTGGTGATTGCCGCCGACGATCTGGGAGATCTGATTGACGCTCTGAAGGAATAGCGGGGCCCAAAGGCCCGCTTCCACGTACGACATGGGACCTTCGTTATGCCGTTGACCGTCTTCACGTCCGATCGCTGGGCCGACCATCTCACGCCACCGGGCCATCCCGAGCGCGTTGAGCGCGCGGAGGTGATGCAGGTGGTCGCCTCCGAGTTCCGGCGGCGCGGCGGCGCGGTGGTCGAGCCGCGCGCGGCTACGGAGGACGAGCTTGCCCGGATCCACGATCGCGACCACATCGCGCTCATTCGGGAGACGGCGGGCCGCGCCGTGGCGCTCGATCCCGACACGTTCACCTCGCCGGAGACGTACGACGTAGCGCGCCTGGCGGCCGGCGCGGCGGTCGGCGCGGTCGACCACGTCCTCGACGCGGGCCGCGGCGCGCGGGCGCTGGCGATGGTTCGGCCGCCCGGGCATCACGCCGAGCGGAACCGCGCGATGGGATTCTGCTTCTTCAACAACGTGGCGATTGCCGCCGCGCACGCCCGCGCCCGCGGCCTGGCGCGCGTGGCGGTCGTCGACTACGACGTGCACCACGGCAACGGCACGCAGCGATCCTTCTATCAGGATCCGTCGGTGCTGTTCATTTCCTCACATCAGTTTCCGTTCTACCCGGGCACCGGCGCGGCCGATGAGATTGGGTCGGGGAAAGGGGCGGGATTTACCGCGAACTTTCCGCTCGAAGCCGGATCGACCGACGTCGACTACGAGCGCATCTATGCGGCGGCTGCCGCCATCCTGCGCCAGTTCCATCCGCAGCTGATCCTGATCTCGGCGGGATTCGACGCGCACGCGGACGACCCGCTGGGCGGCATGCGCGTGACGACACCCCAGTTCGGACGGCTCACGGCGGTGATTGCCGAGGAGGCCGACGAGTGCTGCGACGGACGCCTCGTCGCGGTGACCGAGGGCGGGTACGACCTGGCCGCACTGGCCGGGTCGCTGCGGGCGGTCATCGATGTGCTGGATGGGACGACATCACTGCGCGCGCTGGCGGTTCCGACCGGCGCCGCGCCGCGCGCCGACGCCTCGCTCGCCGCCGTCCGCCCCCATCTGAGTAAGTTCTGGCAGCTATAATTGAGCAACTGTCGTTCACGCTTCTCGGTTCTCGCTTCTCAGTTCGTGTTCACGTTCGGTTCGGCGTTCGCGGTTCCAGGTTCGGTGTTCGACGTCGTGCGGTAACGAACTTCGAACCCGAACCCGGAACCCGGCACCGAACCTGAACACGAACCAAGAAGCAAGAAGAGAGAAGTGTGAACGACGGTTTTCTCTATGGCCGATTACCGCCCGCAAGAGCTGGACAGGAAGTGGCAGCAGCGCTGGGCCGCATCCCGCGCGTTCGAGGTCGACGTCGATCCGTCGCGCCCGAAGTTCTACTGCCTCGAGATGTTCGCGTACCCGTCGGGGCACGCGCACGTCGGCCACGTCCGCAACTACATCATCGGCGACGTCGTCGCCCGCACGAAGCGGATGCGCGGCTACAACGTGCTGCACCCGTTCGGGTGGGACGCCTTCGGCCTGCCGGCCGAGAATGCGGCAATTGCCGGCGGTCTGCATCCGGAGGTCTCGACACGCGGCAACATCGCGCACATGAAGGGTCAGCTCCAGCGGCTCGGGATCAGTTACGCATGGGAGCGCGAGCTCGCCACGTGCGATGCCGAGTACTACAAATGGAACCAGTGGCTGTTCATCCGGATGTTCGAGAAGGGGCTCGCCTACCGGCGCCGCTCGGCCGTGAACTGGTGCCCGAGCTGCCAGACGGTGCTCGCCAACGAGCAGGTGGTCAACGGCGGCTGCTGGCGCTGCGGCACGCCGGTCGAGACGCGCGACCTCGAACAGTGGTTCTTCCGGATCACGGCGTACGCCGACGAGCTGCTCGACGGCATCGACACGCTCACGCGGTGGCCCGAGAAAGTGCTGACGATGCAGCGGAACTGGATCGGGCGCTCGGAAGGCGCGCGCGTCACGTATCCGCTCGAGTCGGCGCCGGGATCCGGCCTCCCGCATCCGGACTCCGCGATTGAGGTCTTCACCACGCGCATCGATACGATCTACGGCGCCACGTTCGTGCTGCTGGCGCCGGAGCACCCGCTCGTGGCCGGCCTCGCCGGACAGTCCAGGGATCCGGCGTCGTTCCGCAAACAGGTGCAGGCGTTCCGCGCGCAGGATCGGGCTGCGCGGATGAGCGGGGAGATCGAGAAGCAGGGGTTCGACACCGGCTTCCGGACCATCAACCCGTTCACGAACCAGCCGGTCCCGATCTGGATCGCCAACTTCGTGCTCGGCGAGTACGGCACGGGCGCCGTGATGGCGGTGCCGGCGCACGACCAGCGCGACTTCGAGTTCGCGCGCAAGTTCAACCTGCCGATCCGCGTCGTGATCACACCCGACGGCCGGCCGATGGACGCCGACCGGCTGACCGAAGCGGCCGAGGCGTACGGGACGCTCGTCGACTCCGGCGAGTACTCGGGGCTGCCGTCGGCGGAGGCGCAGAAACGCATGGTGGCCGCCGCGCGGGCGCGGGGGCTGGGCGAGGCGACCGTGCAGTACCGCCTCAAGGACTGGGGCATCTCGCGGCAGCGGTACTGGGGCACGCCGATCCCCATGATCTACTGCGACACGGACGGCATCGTGCCCGTCCCAGACGACCAGCTGCCGGTCGTGCTGCCGACGGTGGCGCAGTTCACCGGCCGCGGCGACTCGCCGCTCGCGCAGGTGCCCGAGTTCGTCCACGTGCGCTGCCCGAAGTGCGGCGGCCCGGCCCGGCGCGAGACGGACACGATGGACACCTTCGTCGACTCGTCCTGGTACTTCTATCGCTTTGCCGATCCGCGCAACGATCGCCGGGCGTTCGATCCTGCGGTGGTCAAGTACTGGCTGCCGGTCGATTTCTACAGCGGGGGCGTCGAGCACGCCATCCTGCACCTGATCTACTCGCGCTTCTTCGCGCGTGTCTTCCGCGACCTCGGCATGGTCGACCACAGCGAGCCGTTCACGCAGCTCCTCACCCAGGGGATGGTGCTGAAGGACGGCGCCGTGATGTCGAAGTCGAAGGGGAACGTGGTCGATCCCGACACGATGATCCAGAAGTACGGCGCGGACGCGCTGCGGCTGTACGTGATGTTCGTGGCGCCGCCCGAAAAGGAAGTGGAGTGGACCGACGCGGGTCTCGAAGGAAGCTATCGATTCCTCGCGCGCGTGTGGCGGCTCGTGGACCACTGGTGCGACACGATTGGCGGCGAAGAGGTCGACGCCGGCGACGCCTACGCCACCCTGAATGCCGTCGAACGGGCGCTGCGGCGCAAGACGCACGAGACGATCCGCCGCGTCACGGTCGACATCGAAGATCGGCAGCAGCTCAATACCGCCGTGTCGGCCATGATGGAGCTGGTCAACGAGCTGTACGCCTTCGGCGACCAGACGGTCACGGGGGCGCCTGGACGCCGCGCCGATGAGGACGTGGCGCGTGTCGGCGTGATGGAGCGCCGCGAGACGATCTGCGTCGTCCGGGAGGCGGTCGAGGCGCTCGTCCGCATGCTGGCGCCGTTTGCGCCGCACACGGCCGAGGAGATGTGGGAGCGGCTCGACCACGCCACCGACCTCAGCGCCGCCACGTGGCCTGCCTACGACCCCGCGGTGGCGAAGGCCGAAGAGATCGTCGTGCCGGTGCAGGTCAACGGCAAGGTCAGGAGCCGCCTGACGGTGCCGGCCGAAGTCTCGGAGCAGGAGTTGGAGCGGCTGGCGCTCGCCGACCCCGCGGTGCGGACGTACACGGCCGGCAAGACCGTCAAGAAAGTCGTGGTGGCACGCGGTAGACTGGTGTCTCTCGTGGTCCAGTGAAGAAGATCCTTCTGTCGCTGTTGTTCGTGGGCCTTGCCGCGCCGGGCTGCGGCTACGCCCTGGCCGGCCGCGGCTCGTTTCTGCCGGCCTACATCAACGTTGTCGGCATCCCGCCGCTCGTGAACAACAGCGCGTTCTTCCAGGTGGAGCAGATCCTGACCGAGAAGATTCGCACCGAGTTCATCGGCCGCGGCCGCTACACCGTGATTCCGGTGCCCGAAGGCGCCGACGCCGTCGTAACCGGAACCGTGACGTCGATTTCGGTGCAGCCAATCGGCTTCACGGAACAGCAGCTCGCCTCGCGCTACCAGTTCACGCTGACGATGAACGTGCAGTTCACGGATGCGCGTACGAATCAGGTGCTCTGGTCGAACAGCGCGCTGACGTTCCGCGAGGAATACGAGCTCAGCACCCGCAGCAACGTGGCGCTCGAAGGCGCCACGTTTCTCAGCCAGGAACGCAGCTCCTTCGACCGCATCGCCGACGACGTGGCGCGTACGGTCGTGACCGCGATCCTCGAGGCGTTCTGAGCTAAAATCCGGCCTCACCGGACCCAATCCCCTCCGTAGCGGAAGAGGTATTCAGGCCACGCGCGGGAGGAGGCATGAGCATGCGATTCGTCTGTGCGTTCCTGGGCGCGTTTGTGATCGCGGCGGCCGCATTGCCGGCACAGGTTGCCGAGCAGCGCCTGCATCTGAACCCGGTCATCGCGAAGCTGGCCGAGGGGCGGACGGTCTACGGTCTCCAGGCCACCAACGACATGTCGATCGGATCGGCCCGGGCCGCGGCGCGCGCGCCGGTCGACTACATCTACGTCGACATGGAGCACAACCCGCTCGACCTGCCCGCGCTCTATCAGTTCCATCTCTGGATGACCGACCGGGCGATGGTCGTGAGGAAAGGCAACCTCCAGCCGAATGTCGCGCTCATGGCGCGCTTTCCGCCCGAGGCGGACGAGTCGGGGTGGGTGGTCAAGCAGGCGCTCGACATGGGGCTGCACGGCATCTTCTTCAACGGGGTCGACACGCCGGAGCAGGCGCGCGCCGCCGTCAGCTACATGCGGTACCCGCCCAGGCGTGACGCGAAGTATCCGCTGCCGAAAGGCGTCCGCGGCGCCGGACCGGCCAATGCAACGTGGATCTGGGGCGTGACGACCGAGGAGTACGAGCGCCACGCCGATGTCTGGCCGCTCGATCCCGGCGGCGACCTGCTCGCGACGATGATGATCGAGTCGGCGGAAGGGCTCGCCAACGTCGACAAGATCGCGGCCGTGCCGGGCGTCGGCTCGCTCTTCATCGGTGCCGGCAACGACCTCGCCCATGGGCTCGGCGTGCCTCAGAACCATCCGGACGTCGAGGCGGCGCGTCAGAAGATTCTGGCGGCCTGCCGAGCGTACAAAATTGCCTGTAACATCACCGCAACAAGCGCCGACGACATCGTCCGGCGCGTGAACGAAGGGTGGCACATGATTCGCACGACCGTGGCGGCCATCAATGCCGCGCGGCCGCGTCTGAAGGATCCGAAGACGGCGCCGCCGCCGGCCGATCCTTTTGTCTTTCCTCGATGAATGGTCTAGACCCCGGCCAGATCGCCTACGGAAGTTGACATGGCGGACGAAGATCGCGACGGCCGGCGGGGCGCTCTCGTCGACGCTCATCCTCTCGCCGGCTGGGTCGGCCAGGCGTACTTCTATCGCCTGGCCACGCCGTGACCTCAGAACGCGTAGCGCGCGCCCCACTGAATCTGCCTGGCGTCGAGCGCGCCGGTGGGCGCGTTGAATGACGCCAGACGGATATTGCCGTTCGCGCCATACACGTTGACGAAGTTCGTGAGGTTGAATGCCTCGGCAAAGAGCTCCATCCGGGCCTGTCCGATGTTCACGCGCCGTGTGAGCCGGATGTCGATGTGCTTGGCCGGTGCCTGCACCTTGATCCGGTCCATCGTGAATGGAGCCAGATTCAGCGTTGCGCGGTACGTGTTGATGATCTCGAGCTGCTCCCGCAGATTCCCGCGACCGACCGTCGGCGGCAGCCCCAGCGGGCGGTCCAGGGTAATGGCATCGCCGTCGAGGTCGAGCCCCGTGGTGACCGAGAGCGGCTCGGCGCTGATGACGCGGGCAATGCCGCTCACCTGGAACCCAAGCGGCAGCTCGAACGAGGCGGAGACAGCGAGGTTGTGGCGCGTGTCGGTCGGATTGTACCCGTATTCGAACGACCGCCCGGTGCGCCTGAGCGTCTCGAGCGAGGCGCGCTGGAACGAGCGGAGGGTGGTTTCGCGCGTGACGCCGTCCATCATTGCCCGCGACAGCGTGTAGGACACCTGCAGGCTGTTGCCGCCGCGCACGCGCTGCCGGACCTGCATCTCCAGCGCGTCGTACCAGCTCTTGGTGATCGGCGGGCCCACCATGATGACGCGGCCGAGCGTCCGCACCGGGCGCGGGTTGCTCACGCTGATCGCGCCGCTGGCGGGCAGATTCGCATCGTCGCCTCCCCACGCGTTCGGCAGGTACGAGTGCACCACATCCACATCGAGCGACGTCGAGGACGTGACCTGCCAGCCGACGCCCGCGGTGGCCGTGCGTTGATAGGGGAACGCGAAGTCGTCGGTAATGAGCTGCACGGTTCGCAGACCGCTGCCGGCGCCCGCGAGGACACACTCGATCGAGGGATAGCACTGCCCCAGGAGGGCCCTGTCGGTGACGAGCTGCGAGGCGCCAAAGTTGGCGTGCTGGGAGCTCACCGAGAACCACTGCCGGTTCCGCGTGACGTAGATGCCGTAGCCGCCGCGGGCCACCAGTGTGCCGTCGCCGCGGACGTCCCACGTCGCCCCCACCCGCGGCTGGAACGCGTCGTACTGATTGCCGCGATCCCGGCTCACGAAGTTCTCGATCCCGGCAAACTGCGAGTCGTCGAGCATCCGATTGATGACGTGGTTATCACGCAGATTCGTGTCGAAGTCCCAACGAAGCCCGAGGTTCAGGGTCCAGCGCGGGTGCACGCGGTAGGTGTCCGAGATGTACGCGGCGATCTGAGTTGCACGGTGCTCGAGGATCCCCAACGTGTTCGATGACGCCCGGATCGTGAACTGGGTGGGGTAAGTCGCCGGATTGTTCCGTTCGAACGGCGTGTCAGTGGTGAAGAACCAGAGCCCGCCCTCGTTGTGGTGCGCGTCGAAGCCGTAGTGTCCTTTCGTGAGCTCGCCGCCGATGTTCAGATCGTGCTTCCCCCTGGTGATCAGAAGCGCTTCGCTGATCGTCAGCCGCTCGCGCGGGAACCGCTGCGGGCTCTGCTGCTGCTGGCCCCAACCGGCGCCGAGACCGGTGAACGACGGGCGCTGCACGCCCTGCCCGTAGAAGGTCGGCTCCGCGTACAGGCGGTGAATCAGCACGTGGGCGCGCAGCGTGTTGACGGCCCTGCCGGACAAAATCCAGTTCTCTTCCGCCACGGTGCTGTAGGACCTGCTGAAGTCGCTCAGACCGGTGGGAGGCAGTGTCAACAGGCCGCGGTCGAGCACCCGCATCCCTTTGTCGGGGGCGTAGTCGCCGTAGAAGTCGTACGCGTACCGGACGTACATGTTGTGAGAGTCGTTGAAGCGATGATCGACTCGCGCATCGAAATTGCGCCGGCGCACCCGCTTGTCGTAGGTCCCGTTCTCTTGTGCCGCAAACGGATTGGTGGGCGGCAGCGCGACGATGTCTGCTGTGTTGACGAACAGCCCTTCGTACGCCGAGAAGTGGTGCGTGCGGTTCTGGGACACCGGGCCCCCCAGCGAGTACCCGATGCGCGTCTGGCTGAACGGCGGCTTGTCCGTGGCAAACGCGTTCGTCGCGTTGAGCCCGCGATCGCGGCCGAAGTAGTAGCCGCTGCCGCTCATGCGGTTGGTGCCCGATTTGGTCACGACCGAGACCACGGCCGTGGTGGCTTTGCCGTACTGAGCATCGAACTGGTTGCGGTACACCTTGAATTCGGCAATCGCATCCTGGCTCAGGTTGATGGTGGGCAGGCCCCAGATCGCATCGTCGACGTCGCCGCCGTCGATCTGCGTGGTGAACGCGTACCGCTGGTCGGGCACCGCGCCGAACTTCGTGACGCCGTTGCGAGGCAGCGTGGAGGGCGTGCGGCTGATCGGCGCCGCGCCCGGCAGCAGCTGCGCCAGCACCAGGAAGTTGCGCGACAGCACCGGCAGCGCTTCGAGCTGGGTCCCTGTGATCACCGACGAAGGCTGCGACCGGGCCACCTCGACCAGTGGCGCTTCGCCGACGACGGTTACCGTTTCGGCGATGCTCGCCACGCCGAGCGTGAAGCTGAGCTCGGCTTCGGCGCCGACGACGAGCGTAATGGCGCGACGTACGGTCGCAAACCCCTGGAGTTCAGCGGTGACCTCATAGGGACCCGGAACGAGTGCCACGGCCCGGTATCGGCCGTCATCGCCCGTCACGAGCGTCTGCGAGCGCCCCGTCGCCGTGTTCGCGACGGTGACGGTGACGCCCGGCAGCGCGCCGCCGGATTCATCGACGACGGTGCCCCCGACATTGGCAGCGCCGCCAAGCTGCGCGTAGGCAGGGACATATGTGAGTACAGCAACCACGGCACAGGCGAGCACCTTTGGCGTCATTCCGACCTCCAGAGCTGTGACGAGGGCCAGACAGATAGACCGACACATCCCCGGACGGATGGACGGACGTGCAGGAGTGAGTCGGAATCGCCGCGACTATAGCGAAGCGGCCCCCCATCCGCAAAGGACAAACAGACGGCGAAAGCGCTTGACCCGCCTGAGGGGCTCGTCTAGACTCGACCTCTAATCCTGCGACACTACATTCGCACACCTCGTCGGCACCGCTGGGGGGCGACATGGCGGACGATCACCGCGACACACCAGACCAGTCAGTTTCGCGACGGGCGTTTCTCAAAGGGGGCGCCGTCGCCACCGGCGCGCTGTCGGCCTCGCTGATTCCCGGGGCGGCCGACGCGCAACTGCCCGATGCCACCGAGCCCGATCCCCACCGGACGACGGTCGAGCTGAAAGTCAACGGCGTCGCGTACCGCAAGGAAATCTCCAACCGGACGACGCTGCTGCAGTTCCTCCGCGAGGACCTCAAGCTCACCGGCACGAAGATGGGCTGCGACCGCCTGCAGTGCGGGGCCTGCACGGTCATTCTCAACGGCCGGACGGTCTACTCCTGCACGACGCTCGCGCTCGAAGCCACCGGCGGAGAAGTGCTCACGATCGAAGGCCTGACCAAAGACGACCGGCTGCATCCCATTCAGCAGGCGTTCATCGAGCAGAGCGGCTACCAGTGCGGCTTCTGCACGTCGGGGCAGATCATGTCGACGAAAGCGTTCCTCGATCGCGTGCCGAATCCGACCGAAGAGCAGGCGCGTCTGGCGCTGAGCGGCAACCTGTGCCGCTGCGCCGCGTACAAGAAGATTCTCGAGTCGGTGATGGCGGCCTCCCGCCTGATGCGTGCGTAGGAGGACAGCATGGCTCAGCAGTCGTTACCCGGCGGGCCGCTGCACGTCATCGGCAAGCGCGGTCCGAACATCGACGCCGTCGAGCGCGTCACCGGCCGCGCCAAGTACACGGGCGACATCGAGCTCCCCAACATGCTGGTGGCCCGCGTGCTCCGCAGCCCCCACGCCCATGCCCGCATCGTCAAGATCGACTCCAGTAGAGCGGAAGCGATGCCGGGCGTGAGGGCGGTCATCACGTACAAGGATTCGCCCAAAGTAATGATCTGGGGGCACCGGCAGTACGCGCTCAACGAACACGTCCGCTTCAGCGGCGAGGCGGTCGCGGCCGTGGCTGCGGTTGACGACGAAACGGCGGACAAGGCGCTGACGCGCATCGACGTCCAGTACGAGCCGCTATCGTTCGTGCTCGATCCCGAAGAAGCGCTCAAGCCGGGCGCACCGCAGCTCTTCAGCGACGGCAACCTCGAGGGGCAGCCGCGCATCCTGACCCGCGGGAACATCGAGCAGGGCTTTGCGGAGTGCGACAAGGTGATCGAGCGCGTCTACCGCTGCCCGACGATGTGGAGCGGATCGATGGAGCCGCGCGCCTGCATCGCGCAGTGGGAGGGCGACAAGCTGACGGTGTGGGCCTCGACGCAGTCACCCTTCCGGGTGCACGGGAGCCTCGCCGCGCAGTTCAACCTGCCCGACGGCAACGTCCGGATCATCGCCAGCTACGTCGGCGGCGGCTTCGGCACCAAGAGCGCGCCGCACACCGACGAGATCCTCGCGTCGCTGCTGGCGCGCAAGGCGCGGCTGCCGGTCAAGCTCCAGTACACGCGCGAAGAGGAGATTCTCGACTCGAACACGCGGTTCGAGACGAAGATGTACGTCAAGGTCGGCGCGAAGAGGGACGGTACCCTTCACGCGCTGCACGTCAAGGCGTACATCAATCAGGGCGCGTACCACACGCGGCTCGGCGGTCTGGGCAACCAGGCGACGCACGTGTACCGGACGCCGCACGTACGGACGGAGCAGTACCGCGTCCACACGAACATTCCGAACACGGGCCCGACCCGCGGCGTCGGAGACCCGCAGGAGACGTTCGGCATCGAATCGGCCATGGACGAGCTCGCGCACGAGCTCGGCATGGACCCGATGGAGTTCCGCCTGCAGAACGTCAAGCGGAGCGGCGACCCGATCGCGCGCGGCGGCTCGGGCACCGAGGACGGGCGCGTGATGTCGCAGGTGCTGGATAAGTGCCTGGAAGAGGGCGCCAGACGCATCGGCTGGAACCGGCGCAACCCGGTCCCGGGCGATGGACAGTCGGGCCCCCTGGCGCGCGGCATCGGCGTCGCGTGCACCGAGCGCGGCGGCGGCGGCGGGATCGGCGGTGCCACCGTGAAGGTGAACCTCGACGGGAGCGCGCACGTCTACTATTCGTCCACCGACATCGGCACCGGCAGCCGTACGACGCTGGCGATGATTGCCAGCGAGGTGCTCGGCATTCCGCTCTCGACGTTCAGGACGACTGCCGGGGACACCGAGGTGGCGCCGTACGACGGCGGCAGCCAGGGAAACCGGACGCTCCAGGGCACCGGACGCGCCGTCGAGGCGGCCGCCCGCGACGCGCTGCAGCAGATTCTCGCGTCCGCCAGCCCGATGTTGAACAACGCGCCGCCGGCGGACCTTGAGATCCGTGATTCGGTCGTTCGCGTCAAAGCCGATCCGTCGCGCAACGTGAAGCTGGCCGAGGTGATGCAGCGGCGCGGCCGCAGCGTCGTGGGCGACGGTCAGACGACCCAGCCGCAAGTCGGCATGGACGTCGAGCGGACGACGGGCGCGCACTTCGTGGAGGTCGAAGTCGATCGGGAAACCGGCAAGTTCCGGATACTCAAGTACATCGCCGCCCACGACCTCGGGCGCCCCATCAACGTGACCGTCGTCGAGAATCAGATCGAGGGCGGCACCATTCAGGGTCTCGCGCTGACACAGGCCGAGGAGCTGCGGTTCGACCCGCGGACCGGCGGGTGCCTGACGGCCAGCTTCATCGACCTGAAGCCGCCGACGGCGCTCGACTTCGACCCGCGCGTGGTCGAGCCGGTCATCATTCCGAACGAAGGGATCCTGGGGCCGTACGGCGCCAAGGGGCTCGGTGAGAACCCGTGCCACCCGGGTATGGCCGCCGTCGCCAACGCCATCTACAACGCGATTGGCGTGCGCCTCCGCGAAGTCCCGTTCACCCGTGCGCGGATCCTGCACGCGCTCGGCGAGCAGCGGCCTGCCGCCAGCCGCACGGCCTAGTGTCGTACGTAGCGTCCGGCTTTATAGCCGGACCAGGATGATGCCATGAATAACTTCAGCTACAGCCGGCCCGCCACGCTGAGGGACGCCGCCGCTCAGCTCGGCAGCGAGAAGACGTTCGGTCGCACCGCGATCCTCGCCGGCGGCACCGATCTGCTCGGCGAGATGAAGGACCATCTGGCGTCGCCGGAGCGCCTGGTGCCCATCCGGCACCTCAAGGAGCTACAAGGGATCAGGTCGATGAACGGCGGCGTGCGGATTGGCGCGTCGACCCTGCTGGCCGATATTGTGGAGAACCCGATCGTGCAGCAGCAGACGCCGCTGCTCGCGATGGCGGCCGGCACGATGTCGCGCCGGGTCGCGCTGATCCTCGTGATCGCGACGATCCCCGCCGGCCTCGTCGGCGTGCTCTTCGGCTCGGTCGTCGAGACGAGCCTCCGCGCACCGGTCGTCATCGCGGTCTCGACGGCGCTCTGG
>JACPTI010000063.1 GCA_016192845.1 Acidobacteriota bacterium | reverse complement strand
GTGCCGCCGCCGTTCCGCGGCGAGCTCGTGCCGGTGCTTCAGGGATGGGTGGCGAAAATCGACATGCAGACCTGGCGCGTCGTCCAGGCGATTCCGATGAAGCGCTACCCCCTGTGGACGGTGTTCTCCAAAGACGGCCGATGGGCGTGGGTCAGTTCCGCGACGGAGGAGACGGTCGCGAAGATCCAGCGCGGGATGAATCCGGGAGAGCGCGACCGTGTCGTCGCCGAGGTCAAGACCGGCCCCGGACCGTACGGGCTGCGGTTGAACATCGACGACAGCGAACTGTGGGTCGCCGACAAGGGCGAAGTCGGGCCGAAGGACGGCTCGACGATCACGATCGTCGACACCACCACGAACCAGGTGAAGAGGACCTTGGCGACCAATTGCATCCGCAACGATCACATCGTCATCTCGCCGGACGGCGCGGAGATGTGGGCGGCCTGCAACACCTCGAAGGAAATCGTCGTCCTCGACGCCAAGACGTACGCGATCAAGAACCGGATCCCGATGCCGAACGGCGGCGATTCCCACGGCGGCGTGTTCGTGCAGTACGGCGGTGCTCCCGGTAAGGTCACCGCCGAAGTGGTCTCGGACATCAACGGTCTGCAGGGGGGTGCGCTGGCAGCGTACTTGAAGGGCGTCCCATGGTCGCCGCGTGGAGGGAACTGATGCGAAGGAATCTCGGGTTGTCGGTTGGCGGTGTCGTGCTGCTCGCGTCGATCGCGGGGGTGGGCGCCCATCACAGCTTCTCGTCGGAGTACGACGGGACGAAGACGTTCAAGATCACGGGCGACGTCTCGAAGGTGGAGTGGACCAACCCTCACGTCCGGTTCTACGTCGACGTGAAAGGGCCGGATGGCACCGTGACGAACTGGAACCTGGAGCTGGCGAGCCCCAGCGCGCTCGCGCGCAACGGCTGGAACAGCCGCACCCTCAAGGTGGGTGACACCGTGACCGTCGAAGGCTACTCCGGCAAGGCCGTGCCGACGCGCGGCGCGGCGCGCGCGGTGATCGTGGCCGACGGTCGATCGCTGTTCGCGGGCACGGCCGACGATCCCGGAACGCCGCAGCAGTAGCTTGTACACCGACAGCCATCACGGCTGCTGTCATCGGTGCCTTCATCAGGAGAAATCATGCGTCTGAGCTCGTGTGTGGCAGTACTGGTGCTGTGGTCATCGTCGTCCACATTTGCGCAAGACTGGATCGAGTTCGCCAGCCGGCAGGACGGCTTTACGTGCAACTTCCCCGGCCAGCCGACGGTGACGGAGACGACCTACAGGTCGCAGTTCGGGGCCGACCTGCCGGCGCGGGTCTACAGCGCGCAGCAAGGGCAGAGCCGGTACTCCATCACGGTCGCCGACTTCAGCCGCATCGAACAGATCCTGACGGAGAAAGCGAAAGCGTGTCCGGCCGGGGCCGAAACCTGCCGCGGCGGCGGCAGCTCCACCGGTCCGGGGTACTGGCGGGCCGACTACAACGGCGCGATCATCTACGCCACCTGGGAGCGGATGCAGAGGGCCGCGAAGGTCTCTCAGTTCTTGTGGAACAACGTGAACCTGGTCGGCGGGCACCAGTTGCACTTGACGAATCCCGATGGCTCGCGGTCCGTGGTCGGTATCTACATGCACAACCAGAAGCTGTACATCCTTGAGGGGACAGCACCGGAGGGATATCCGGAGCCGGGCATGTTCCCTCAATCACTCGGATGGCTCGACGAGAACGGCGAGGGAATTCGCTACCGGACGCTCTATCACCATGCATTCCCACCGCCGCCGGTGGACGACCGCAACCAGGACGGCCCGGGGCGCATCAATGCGCCACAGAGAGGACAGCGGCCATGAAACCCGCTCGACGAATCGCGATCGGACGCGCGCTGGCGCTCACCCTCGCACTCGTCGTCCTGACCGTGTCGCTGTCGGGTCAGGGACAGGGCGGCAACCAGGGGCAGGGCGGCAACATTGGCGCGCTCGGGCAGCAGGTGAAGCGGCCGCCGGCGCCGACCGGGCCGCCGCCCCGCCTGCCGGACGGGACGATCGATCTCGGCGACGCGACGTGGACGACACGCGGCGGCAATCTGGCGGCGTGGCTCAAGCCGGGTGAAGAGCTGCCGCTGCTGCCGGCGGCGAAGGCGTTGATGGAGTCACGAAAGCCGAGCGAGGATCCCTATGCGTGGTGTCTGCCGATGGGGGTGGTCCGCGGAAATCCGTATCCGACTCGGTTCATCCAGAATTACACGCACAAGAAGCCGACCCACCTGTTCATCATGTTCGAGCTGATGAACACGTTCCGGCAGATCTTCCTGGACGGCCAGACGCACCCGCCGGAGGTCGACCCCACCTGGTTCGGCCACTCCGTCGGATGGTACGAGGGCGACACGCTCGTGATCGATTCGGTCGGGTTCAATGACAAATCGTGGTTCGACGGCCGTGGCGCGCCGCACACCGCGCAGCTGCACACGGTCGAGCGATGGACGCGCGTCGACGCGGGGCATATGGTGACCGAGGTGCTCATTGACGATCCCGGGGCGTACTCACGCCCTTTCACAGTCAGATTCGAGTCGACGCTCAACCCGCCGACCGACGACCTGATGGAGTACGTCTGCCAGGAGAACAACCAGTACGGATTTGCCAGCGGGGTCAGATAGTCGGAGGAGCGTTAACGGCTATTTCGAGCGCTCTTGACGGCCCTTCTCGGTCAGGCCGTAGGTCGTCGTATCCAGGCACATCGCTTCGCGGACTTTGACCTCGTCCGCACGCTTGACCCGGATGGCGGGCGTCGTCCACGGGCCGGTCAGGATTTTCGGATCCTCGACGGTCGCCTGGTATTCGAGCGTGTCGCGATCGACGAGCCGCCAGCGTTCGACGACGTGGAGCGCATCGGTCGTGAACCAGCCGCCGGTGCTCGTCGGGTTCGGTTTGTCCGCGCCGTCGGCCAGCCAGATCTGCCCGTTGAACCCGGTCACATCGACAACCAGCGTGTCGCCGCCCCAGCGCCCCTCAGAGTCGCCGAGATAGGTCGGGACCACGTCGGCCGGGTGGGGACGGCCGGCGGTCGGAATCACGCGGTAGCTGTGGAAGTACTCGTTCAGGATCACCATCAGTCCCGGCTTGTGGACGATCTGGAACTGCTGGTTCGACGGCAGCGTCATCGCGCGGGGGTAGCCGAACGGAATGCACCGCAGCGTCGGGTCGTCGTCTTCGGTCAGTTTGTCCATGATCGCGCGCGCCTCGGGCTTGTAGAGGCGCTCGAGCTGATCGAGCGTGTGCTGCTTGGCGCCGATCCCGCCCGACCACCAGACGCCGGAGAAATCCGGTTCGCCGTCGGCCATGCGCGGCACGGCGCCCGGCGTCTGGGCGGCGAGCGGCGTGGCCGCCAACGCGATCAGGACGGCGGTCAAGACGAGACGCCGGGCGATCATTACTGACCTTCCTTCGGCGGCGGCGTCCCGCCGGCGCTGATTCGGAACGTCTCGCCCGTGGAGAACACAATCAGGCTCGCCGCAGCGGCCGTGGACGGCCGGTCATGCGCGCCGTACCCCTTGATCGTGACCCGTGCCCCCGGTTTCAGGAGTGCCGCGGTGACGCCGTTGCGGCGCAGCGTGTTGGGCGGCTGCGTTTCAAAGCGCCACTGCTCGCTGGCGCCATCGGGACGCTTCGTCTCCACGAAGATCCACGAGTGCGGGTTCTCCCACTTCACCTCGGTCACAACGCCTTCGATCGAGACCGGCCGCTGTTCGTCGAAGGCGACCGTGAACGAATGGTGCGGCGAGGCGGGCGCAGCCCACAAAGATAGCGTCGCCACGAGCGCGGCGCGAGCGACCGTACGCGTCATCGGTCACCTCCTGACGAGGGGCGCGACTCAGTTCTTCTTGCGCGGCCCCTTGGCCGTGTACCGGCTGAGCACGAGGTTGTCGAGCTTCAAGTTGCGCGTCCAGATGAACTCGGCGTCGCCGAAGAGCTTCGTGTACTGCGTGTAGGCCGGCTGGTTGGTGACCTCCACGGGCCGC
>JACPTI010000130.1 GCA_016192845.1 Acidobacteriota bacterium | reverse complement strand
TCCACCCCGACGGCTCACAGCACCCGTGTCACTCGCTGACACGCGATAAGAACCCCATTCGCAACGCTCGTGCCAGGATTTCGTCCAACCCAGGATTGTGTCGCGGCTGCGCGCGACACGAATCCTTTTTTCGTTAGCCGGCCCCGGGGAATCCCTCGCGCAAGTGCCAGAAATCAAGTTAGCGCGTTCTTGGCGGCGCACGATTCACAGAGGCCACGCCGGGAGATCTCAGGGCGATAACAAAGCGTGTCGCATCCGTCACACTCCGTCATGTCGATATCGTCGTTACAGAAATAACAATGGTAGAGGCCCTCGAGGCATAACGTGTTTTCACCGCACACTGGGCAACCAATCACCAGTGAACCGGTCGCAGTCGCCTCGCGCTCTGCCACCTCACGTCGTTGCTCAAACGACAGCGCCGCCTCCAGCAGGTCACGGTACTGGTCCTCTTCATCCACGAGGGCGCGGAGTTCGACATCAAGGTGCGCCGGCAGGAAGCCCAGCAGAAAGTGAAAAGCCTGCCCCACAACAACGGCGTGGTCCTTGGCGGGATCGAAGCGATGGTGCTCAATTCGATTGCGCCGAATCCGGAGCTCGCGAAGTGTCGCGACCTCCGCCGCGGAGAGACCACGGCCGAGGTTATCCAAGCGGATTAAGGCCTCTTCGAGGCCGACGGTTGGCGAATCGTCGGTGATTCGTTTGTCGAGATTCCGGTAAATAAGAATAGGATGAATTCGCGCGAGTCCCTCTTTAAGGAATAATTCGATACTGTGATAAACGGTGAGAATCGCGTGCTTGATCGCCGTTTCGGATTCGTCGCGAATCAAATACGAGGCTATTCCTTGGGTCAGGGAATCGACAGCATTCTCGAAGATGGGAGTGGGCGAATCCATTGGTCAAGGCTTTGCGTTGTCCGGCTAACGGACAGGACTGACCCGCGGCGCTCGCGAGTCACCGCGCCGTCGGGTCCAGTCCGGGTTAGGCACCGTACGGCCGACGATGTACCATGGCATTGTAAAGTCCGGAGGCTCAGATGCCCACGCTTGAATCAATCGTGCAGAGCGACCCCGAGATCCTCGGGGGAACGCCTGTGTTCGCGGGCACTCGCGTCCCCATCAAGAACCTGTTGGACTACCTGGCTGCCGGCGATAGCTTGGAGAAATTCCTCGACCACTTTCCCACCGTCACCAGAGAACAGGCCGTTGCCGCCTTGGAAATTGCCAAGGACCTTCTAACCTCTCGTGCGCGTCCTGCTCGATGAATCGCTTCCAAGACCGCTGGCAGAACTGCTCGTAGGCCACGAAGCCCGAACCGTCGCGCAAGTCGGTTGGAGAGGTCTCAGGAACGGCGCTCTCCTGCAACAAGCTGCTACCACCTTCGATGTTGTGCTTACCGCCGACCAAAACATCGAGTTTCAGCAGAACCTCAAGAAACTGCCTGTTGCGGTCGTTGTGCTTGTAGCCGAGACGAACCGTATCGAATCGCTCGCCCCGTTGGTTCCGAAGATTCTCGAAACGCTTCGTTCACTTGAACCCAAGATTCTGCTTCGCGTAGGTGCCTAACATGTATATCGACTGACCGCCGTGGCCCCGAGACGCTCCGGCAGATCCCGCAACGCCGGTCGGCTTAAACCACCGGACCGCCCAGGCACGATCGTCGTCGTAAAGTGCAGAGACGCGGGATGATAGCACGTGCGTTGTTCACAAGCCCTGGCCGATTTGGGCAGCGGGGTCGGCAGCCTAGATCGACCCGGCACGGCACGAATTGCCAGTCGCGCGGTCGCCAAACCCGGGATAGCCGTCACGCCGGTCGGCAGATGACCCCGCTCGCCGAATCAGGCAGGCGGCGTAAGGTCATGAGGCCGTGCGGGATCGCCGCGCCAGGCGGACCGACACCGTCCTGAGCTCGCCGGCCGCGCCCGTCGGCTCAATCACCGGTTGTCGGTGCACCCTCCTCGTCCGGCCGACGAACGGGTTTCGGCTCTATCTGCTGGGCCCCGATGATCGCGTGATCCATGTGGCCAGCTGGCATCAGATCGCGGACAAGACGGAGCTGTCGACAGCGCTCCGCATGGTCGCCGCGCGGATCCCGCACGACCGCGTGCGCATCGCGCTCGTCGCCGACGGCTCGGAGTGGATGTGGGACCTATTCCGAGCCCACTTTCCTGAGGGCGAAGAGATTCTCGACTACTCCCACTGTGCCCACCGGGTCTGCGAGACCGCGCGCCCCCACCCTGCCAGGGAAGTCACGGGAGGGGTTTCAGAATTGCGTACCGATGGCCCGAAGCCAGAACCCCGCACCCAGAACGCGGAACTCGAACCGGGAACACGAACACGGAACCCGGAACGCAGAACCCAGAACTGGAGCTCAGATCCGCAGGCGTACGTGATCGGTGTCGCCAGGCGGCGCCGAGCCCTCCTGCAGACGCCGGATGCCGATGAAGATCGCCCCGGCGATGAGGCCGCCGACGGCGGCCACCAGCAGCACGACGCCGGCCGTCGCGAACATCGTCAGGATGTAGTCGATGCTGATGTCGTGCGCCGCTTCGGGCTGCTTCAGCACCTCGACGACGATGGGCGGCTGTTGCAGGAGCATCGGAAGGCTTTCCTACAGTGTAGCCCAGGCATCAACGGCGAGCGCCAGCTCGGCGAGCGTCCGCACGGCGACGCCGGTCGCCCCCTTCGGCTGATACGGCTTGGCCTCTTCCGCCCACGCAGTTCCTGCGATGTCGAGGTGCGCCCACGGGAGATCGCCCGTGAACTCCTTGATGAAGAGCGCCGCCGTAATCGCCCCGCCGGCCCGCCCGCCGGTGTTGGCGACATCGGCAATCTCGCTCTTGAACAGCTCCTTGTAGTCGTCGAATACCGGCATCCGCCACAGCCGGTCGCCGGCCCGCTCGCCGACGCGGCGCACCTGCTCGACCCATGCGTCGGGCGTGCCGAACAGCCCCGTCGTCGTCCTGCCCAGCGCCACCACGCACGCGCCGGTGAGCGTCGCGACATCGACGAGGTGCGTCGCGCCGAGCTGCCGCGCGTACCAGCAGGCGTCGCCGAGCGTCAGCCGTCCCTCCGCGTCGGTGTTCAGGACCTCGACGGTCTTTCCTTCCGCGCTGACGAGCACGTCGCCCGGCTTGAGCGCCCTCCCCCCCGGCATGTTCTCGGTCATCGGGATCACGCCGATGCAGCGGACCGGCGCCTGGAGGCGCGCGATCGCCACCATCCCCGCCAGCACAGCCGCGCCGCCCGACATGTCGTCCTTCATCTTGTCCATGTTCTCGGCCGGCTTGATCGAGATGCCGCCCGAGTCGAAGGTGATTCCCTTGCCGACGAGGCCGAGCACCGGCGTCCTGGCCGCCGGTTTCGGATCGTACTGCAGCACGACCAGCCGCGGCGGCTCCTGGCTCCCGCGCGCGACCCCGAGCAGCAGCCCCATCCGCAGCTCGGCGATCCGCGTTTCGTCGAGCGCGTCGACCGACAGACCGGCGCCGCGCGCAATCGTCGCCGCCCGATCGGCGAACACCCGCGGCGTCAGGGCATTGCTCGGCTCGTTGGCCAGCTCGCGGGCGATGTTCGTGCACTCGCCGAGCACCCGCCCCCGATCGACCGCCTGCTGAACCGTACCAGGGTCGCCCTCGATGCGAAGCTGCACGTCCTCCAACCACACCGGCGGCGGATCCGTGGTCTTGTACGAGGCACCATCGAAGTTGCCGAGGACGGCCCCTTCGGCGAGCACCTGCGCGGCATCGGGCGCGGAGACCGGAATGCCGGCGCCGTGCACGATCGCCATCCGCTGCAGCCGGCGCTGCCGCGCCGCCAGCGCTCCGGTTGCCGCAGCCCGCCGCAGGCAATCCAGTCCAAAGTCGCGGCGCCGGCCCATGCCGACGAGCGCCACGCGGCCCGCCTTCCAGCCGCGGACTGGCGGGATGAACGCCTCGTAGTCCTTGCCTTTGAACTCGCCGCGCGTACGCGCGCCGGCGATCTCGCCGCCGGACGCGGCGTCGAGCTCCGCCTCCTCGGCCAGGACGTCGTCTTCGAAGACCGGAACGATCAGGATGTCGGTCTCGATATCGCGGGTAGATTTGCTGGTGACGCCGACGGACGGCGTCCGATGAACAGTCTGCGTCGACACGAATCTGCGCTCTCTCGCCGCCTCGCTTGTCCGGCCGTAGGGACCGGCTTAGAATCGTACCTGTCTCTGAGGGCCCCTTAGTATGACGTATCCATGCCGCGCCCGCCGCACACTTGCGGCGGCACTGGCCGTGGCGCTGCCCTTCGCCGCCGGCGCGCAGGCTCCGCCGGCGGAGCCGAAGAAACCGACGATAGCCGTGCGCGCGACGCCGCCGGTCGGGTTCGCCCCGCTGCGGGTGCGCGCCACCGCCGAGCTTCGCGACGGGAGTGACGACTACGCCGACTTCTACTGCGCCACTGTCGAGTGGGACTGGGGCGACGGTACGATCTCGGAGAACACGAGCGACTGCAACCCGTACGAGGCGGGCAAGAGCACGATTCAGCGCCGCTTCTCGGCGCAACACATCTACCGCCAGGGCGGGGCCTTCCGAATCGTCTTCCGACTGAAGCAGAAGACGAAGGCGGTCGGCAGCGCCATCACGAACATCCAGGTCAGGTCCGGAGCGGGCGAAGGCTTTGGCAGGTGGTGACGCCGGAGTCGACGTCGATGCGGTCATGGCGGAGCTCCATCGCCGCGTGCGCGAACGGCTCCGCACGCAGCTGGTCGAGAGCGGCGGGCCGCAGGCGTTCGACGATCCGACGCTGTTTGCCGACGTCGAAGCCGTGCTGCGCGCCGCTGCGAGCACTCCTGAGACCGCGCGGCTGATCCTTCCCGACCTGCTCGGCGAACCCGACACCTGGCGCCTGAGCACCAGCATGCGGTATCAGTCGCACCGCGGCCGCGCCGCCGCCTCGCTGCTCATCTTCATCAAGCGGCGCCTCGTCATGCCGCTCCTCCGCTGGTTCTACGAGTACAGCCGCGACAACTTCGAACGGCAGCGCCGGGTGAATCACGTGCTGTTTGCCTGCGTGCAGGAGCTGGCGGTCGAGATCGCGCTGCTCCGCCGCGAACTCGAGCGGCGCTCGCGCACTCCGAAGGAATGAAGCTCGCGTTCGTCGTCCAGCGGTATGGCGCCTCCATCGCCGGCGGCTCCGAGACGCACTGCCGCGAGCTGGCCGAGCGACTGTCGCCGCGGCACGACATCACGGTGCTCACCACCTGCGCGAAGGACTACGTCACCTGGGCGAACGAGTTTCCGCCCGGGCCTGCCGCGGAGAACGGCGTTCCCGTGCTCCGCTTCCCCGTCGCCCGCCAGCGGCGCATGAAAGTGTTCTCGGATCTGAGCGACGAGGTGTTCGAGGGGGGCGCACCGCGCGAGCGTCAGGAGGAGTGGTTCCGCGAGAACGGCCCCGATGCGCCGGGCCTGCTCGAGTACCTGCGCGCGCACGGACGCGAGTTCGATCTGGTCGCCTTCTGGACGTACCGGTACTTCCAGTCCTATTTCGGGCTGCCGCTCGTGGCCGACCGCGCCGTCCTGCTGCCAACGGCGGAAGAAGACGCGGCCATCAATCTCGACGTGCTGCCCGACTTCTTCGACAAGCCGGCGGGGTTCGTTTTCCTGACGCCCGAAGAAGAACGGCTCGTCTCGGATCGCACGCACCGGCCGCCGCGCCTGTCGGTCGTCGCCGGCATCGGACTCGACCCGGTGCCGCCCGGTCCGAGGCCGCGGTCGCCGCTCGACCCGCTCGGCGTTCCGGCGAGTTACCTGCTGTACCTCGGGCGCGTCGATCGTAACAAGGGATGCGACGCGCTGCTCGACAACTTCCAGCACTATGCCGCCGCGCGTCCGGATGTGACGCTCGTGCTCGCCGGGCCGGTGAAGATGCAGATCCCCGACCACCCGCAGATCCGCGCGCTCGGATACGTCTCGGACGAGGTGCGCGAGGCGCTGCTCGCCAACGCCCGGGCGCTCGTCGTGCCGTCGTGGTACGAGAGCCTCAGCATCGTGCTGCTGGAGGCATGGAACCACGCCGTGCCGGCGCTCGTGAACGGCCGGTGCAAGGTGTTGGCGGGACAGGTGACGCGGGCCAACGGCGGCCTCTATTACATGTTCCCCGCCGAGTTCGACGAGGCGGCCGATTACCTGCTGGACCACCCCGACCGGCGCGACGCGCTCGGCCGCCAGGGGCTGGCGTACGTCGAACGGGAATACCGCTGGCCGGACGTGCTGGCGCGCGTCGAAGGGCTGCTCCAGGACGTCTTCAGGACACGAACAGCTCGGCGGGCTCAAGCCGCCCGGCCCTGAGCCGGTAGCCGCGGACCTCCATCGCGTATCCGGCGTCGACGGGCCCGGCAATCACGTAGAGGAACTCCTCGAACGCCTGCTCGACGTCGGTCGGCGAGGGCTCAGGGCCGCTGTGCGGATGCGAATGGTAGACCCCTATCACGGCAGTTGGGGGCTCCCCCGGTGCGCGCGCCTCGCGGCAGCGCCTGATTTCGGCCAGATGTTCGGGGGGCGAGACCTCGAACCGCCGGAGCGGATCGGCCGCCACGTTCGTGGTGGCCACTGCTTCGATCACTTCGCGGCTGGTGCCGATGAGGAGGCCGCAGCACTCGTGCGGACTGTCGCGCAGTGCATGCGCCCGGATCGCGTCCAGCGCCGCCTGCCTGATCTGCATCCTGACGCACCCGTTCTGCGTTCGGGGTGAACGTCGAAACGCAGAACAAGATCAACGTAACATGGGAATGATGTCCGATTTCGCGTTCGGCGGCGAGGTCGCCTGGCGTCCGACGCCCGAGTACCGCGATCGCAGCCGCCTTGCCGCCTTCATCGCCCGCCATCGCCTTGCCGGCCTCGACGACCTGCTGCGCCGGTCGGTTGACGAGCCGCGCTGGTTCTGGCCCGCGGTGCTCGACGACCTCGGGATCGAGTTCTACGAGCCGTACCGCGACGTCCTCGATCTGTCGCGCGGCATCGCCTGGCCGCGCTGGTGCGTCGGCGGCCGCCTCAACATCGTCCATAACTGCCTCGACAAGTGGATGGGTACGCCGGTCGCGGAGAGAGCCGCCGTGCGGTGGGAAGGCGAAGAGGGCGAGACGCGAATCCTGACCTACAGCGAGCTCCACCGCGACGTGAATCGCTGCGCGAACGCGTTTCGCGAGCTCGGGATACGGCAGGGCGACCGCGTGGCGCTCTTCATGCCGATGTGCCCCGAGCTAATCGTGGCGTTCTTCGCGGCGGTCAAGATCGGAGCCGTGATCCTCCCGCTCTTCTCCGGCTACGGCGCCGACGCGGTCGCCTCGCGCGCCGGCGACGCGGAGGCGGCGCTGCTCGTCACGGCCGACGGCGTGCGCCGCCGCGGCCAGGTGGTCCCGATGAAGGCGGTCGCCGACGAGGCGGCGGCCGCCGCGCCGTCGATCCGACGCATGGTAGTCGTCCCGCGCCTCGGCATCGACGTGCCGCTCGTGCGCGGTCGCGACGACCGGTGGCCCGATCTCGTGGGCCGCCAGTCCGACGCGTGTGAGACCGTCCGCACTGACGCCGAAGATCCGCTCATGATCATTTACACGTCGGGAACGACGGGCCGCCCCAAGGGCGCCGTCCACACGCACTGCGGGTTTCCGGTCAAGGCGGCGCAGGACCTCGCCCACTGCCTCGACGTACGCGACACCGACACCATGTTCTGGATCACCGACATGGGCTGGATGATGGGGCCGTGGGAAGTCTTCGGCATGACGCTCCTGGCCGGAACGATGGTGATTTACGACGGCGCGCTGGATCATCCGGGGCCGGACCGCGTGTGGGCGCTCGTTGCGCGTCACCGTGTGAGTGTCCTCGGCGTGTCGCCGACGCTCGTCCGCGGGCTGATGCGCCACGGCGAGGCGCCCGTCCGCGCCCACGACCTCTCGTCGCTGCGGATCCTCGGCTCCACCGGCGAGCCGTGGAACCCGGAATCGTGGCGCTGGCTGTTCGAGACCGTCGGCGGCCGGCGCGTGCCGATCATCAACTACTCGGGCGGCACGGAGGTCTCCGGAGGGCTCGTGTCGGGCAACGTGCTCACGCCCATCAAGCCGTGTTCATTCGCCGGTCCGCCGCCGGGCATCGCGGCCGACGTGGTCGACGAGCAGGGGCATCCGGTCCGCAACCAGGTTGGAGAGCTGGTCGTGCGGGCGCCCTGGATCGGAATGACGCGCGGCTTCTGGCGCGACCCGGAGCGCTACGAGCAGACCTACTGGTCGCGCTTCCCCGGCGTCTGGGTGCACGGCGACTGGGCCGCGATCGACGAGGACGGGCTCTGGTACATCCTCGGCCGGTCCGACGACACCATCAAGATTGCCGGCAAGCGGCTCGGTCCCGCGGAAGTCGAGTCGGTCCTCGTGGAGCATCCCGCCGTGATCGAAGCGGCCGCGATCGGCGTCCCGGACGCCACCAAAGGCCAGGCGCTCGTCTGCTTCTGCGTGCTGCGGCCGGAGCACGCGCCGCGGCCGGGCCTGGCGGAGGAGCTCAAGGCGCTCGTGGCGACGCGGCTCGGCAAGCCGCTGCGGCCGGAGGGGATCGAGTTCGTCCGGGAGTTGCCGAAGACGCGCAACGCGAAGGTGATGCGGCGCGTCATCCGGGCGGCCTATCTCCACGAGGATCCCGGCGACCTCTCGTCGCTCGAAAACCCGCAGGCGGTGGAGGAGATTCAGGCCGTGCGGCGTTAGCATGGGTTTTGTATCAATCAGGCTTACTATTGCCGGGGCCGCGATACAAGGACGGTCCGGCTGAAGCCGGACACTACGTACGTGGCGGCCGGCTTTAGCCGGCCCTGAGATTCCGAAAGGTGCATCCGATGCGCGCGATCGCTCATTCAGCCATCCTCTCGCTCGTCCTTGCGCTGTCCGTCGCGTGTGGCGGCGGCCGTCCTGAAAGCGAGCAGCAAACCCCTGCCGCCGGCGGGACCGATGGCCGGCAGGTGTCACTGGACAAGAACGATTACCCGGTGTTCCCGAATCCGGACAGCGGGGCCGATCCGGCAGTGCCGGCTGAGCAGGGCGGCCGCGGGTTTACCGGCGAGGAGTGGGAGACGAACACGGACTTCGACCTCATCGGCGACCCCCGCGCTGTCAAAGGGGGCATCTTCCGCGAGGCAATGACCGATTTCCCGGCCACGCTGCGCTACATCGGCCCGAACCTTTCAGTGTGGAATGCCATGGTCCACGGGCTCGTGTACGAGAGCCTGCTCGGGCTGCACCCGGTGACGCTCGAGTACATTCCCGCCGTCGCCACGCACTGGCAGATCTCACCGGACCGCCTCACCTACCGCTTCCGGCTGGATCCGAATGCGCGGTTCAGCGACGGCATGCCGGTCACCAGCGAGGACGTCATCGCGAGCTGGCGGCTGATGGTCGACAAGACCGTTCAGGACCCGCTGCGCAACGCGCTGTTTTCGAACTACGAGCAGCCGGTCGCCGAGAGCAAGTACATCGTGCGGTTCCGGGCGAAGGAACCGGCCTGGACCGCGCTCTATTACCTGTCGGGATTGCCCATCTATCCGGCGCACGTCCTCAAGGGGATCGACGGCGCGCGCTACATCCGCGAATACAACGACAAGATGCTGCCGGGCACGGGCGAGTACCTGATCACGCCGGCCGACGTCGATAAAGGGCGATCGATTCGCATCCGGCGCCGCAACGACTATTGGGCCGATAACTATCGTCGCAACATCGGCACCGGCAATTTCGACGAGATCCGCGAGATCGTCGTGCGCGATCGCAATCTCGAGTTCGAGATGGTCAAACGGGGAGACCTCGACTACTACGTCGTCAATCGCGCGCAGATGTGGGTCGAGGAACTGAACTTCGACCGCATCCAGAATGGACAGCTCCAGAAACGCAAGGTGTGGAATCACGCGCCGAACAGCATTCAGGGGATTGCGTTCAACACGCGCCGCGCGCCGTACGACGATATCCGGCTACGGAAGGCGCTCCGGCATCTGTTTAACCGCGAGCTGATGATCGAGAAGTTGACGTACAGCGAGTATCTGCCGATGGATTCGATGTACCCCGGCACAATCTACGAGAACCCGAACAACGAGAAGATCCGGTTCGATCCGCAGACTGCCGTGCGGCTGCTGACGGAGGCCGGATGGAAGGACCGCAACGCACAAGGCCTGCTGGTGCGGAACGGCGCCCCGCTGGTGCTCGAGCTGCTGTACTACAGTCAGGCATCGGAGCGGTTCCTGACGATCTATCAGGAGGATCTCCGCAAGGTCGGCATCACGCTGAACCTGCGGTACGTCACGCCCGAGACAGCCTTCAAGCTGCTCGATGAGCAGCAGTTCGGGATGTTTTCGGTCGGCTACGGGGGTGGGGGACCGTTCCCGCTGCCGGAGCAGTTCTTCCACTCGGCGCAGGCTGACCAGAAAGCGTCGACGAACATCACCGGGTTCAAAGAGCCACGCGTCGACAAGCTGATCGAGGCGTACAACCTCGAGTTCGACGTGAAGAAGCGCGCCGCTCTCCTACGGGAGCTGGATGGGATCGTGTCGGCCGCTCATCACTACCTGCTGGAGTGGTACGCTCCCTATCAGCGCGTCGTTTTCTGGAACAAATTCGGCTATCCGAACGGTGTGTTTACCCGTGTTGGGGACTATCGCGACGCCGTCGGCCTCTGGTGGTTCGACCCGCAGAAGAACAATGAGCTCCAGGCGTCGCTCAAGGATCCGTCGAAGAAGCTCGCTGTCGGCGCCTCAGATGATCGCTACTGGCTCGAGTTCGCGAAAGTGGAGGAGCAGCAAAATCCGATCGCGACGCGCTGAACCGCGATGACGGGGTACTTCGTCCGCCGCCTTCTGCTCATCGTCCCGACGTTCATCGGCATCACGCTCGCGGCATTCCTCATCATGCACTTCGTGCCTGGGGGGCCGATCGAGCGCCAGATCATGGCCTACAAGATGGCGATGGCGCAGGAGGCGGGCGGCGCCTCTCTCGGCCAGTTTGGCACGGAGATTCCGCCCGAAGCGCTCGAGGAGATGCGCCGGTTCTATGGGTTCGACAAGCCTGTGCACATCCGGTACGCCACCTGGCTGTGGAATGTGCTGCACCTCGATCTCGGGCGCTCCTATACGTACCAGGATCCGGTCTGGGACGTGATCAAGTCGCGGTTCCCGGTCTCGATCTTTCTCGGTCTCACCGGCTTCGTCCTGAGTTACCTCGTGTGCGTGCCGCTCGGCGTCTTCAAGGCTGTGCTGCATCGGTCCAAATTCGACTTCTTCAGCAGCTTCGTCGTCTTTCTGGGATATTCGGTGCCGGGCTGGGCACTCGGGACGGTGCTGCTGGTGCTGTTCGGCGGCGGCACGTTCTGGAGCGTCTTCCCTCTTGGCGGCTTCCGTCCCGAGAACTGGGAGTATCTGACGTTCGTTGAAAAGGTGAGCGCGCAGATCGAGCACATGTTCCTGCCCGTGGTCTGCTACATGGTCGGCTCGTTCGCCACGCTCACCATCCTGACCAAGAACTCGCTGATGGAAAACCTCGGCCAGGATTACGTACGGACGGCATTCGCGAAGGGGCTCGGGGAGCGGCGCGTCATCTTCGTGCATGCGCTCCGGAACTCGCTCATCCCGATAGCGACCGGCCTTGGGCACGTGTTCAGCCTGATCCTGGCGGGATCGTTCCTGATCGAGCGCGTGTTCAACATCGACGGCATGGGATATCTCGGGTACACGTCGATCCTGCAGCGCGACTATCCGGTCGCTCTCGGGATTCTGGTCATCTCGAGCCTGCTGATGTTGATCGGCAACATCATCTCGGACGTGATCTACGTGGTTGTCGATCCCCGGATCCGGTTCCGATGAAACCCGCGATTGCCGCCACCGAGCTTGAGAGCCTAGCCCACCCGCTCGAGGCGGCGCCGCCGCCCTCAGAGTCGATTACCAGACGCCGCGTGCGCAAGTTCCGGCGGTTGAGGCGCGGCTACTACTCGTTCCTGCTGCTGCTGTCGGGGTACCTGTTCTCGTTTGCGCTCCCGCTGCTCGTCAACAATCGCGCGCTAATCATCCGCTACGATGGCGAGTACTACTTTCCCATCGCGAGCTTCTACGGCGCGTCGACGTTCGGCTTCGACGCGATTGGCGAGCCCGATTACCGGCGGATGCGCGAGCAGTTCGAGCGCGAGGGGCGCAGAAATTGGGTGCTGATGCCGCCGTATCCGTACAGCCCGACCGAGTCGCTCCTCGACCTGCCCGGCTTTCCGCCACATCCGCCGCAGTGGCCGCACATCTTTGGCACCGACGACCGGGGCCGCGACGTCTTCGCGCGGCTCGCCTACGGCTTCAACGTCTCGCTGACGTTTGCGGTGCTGGTGCTCGTGTTTGCGGATGCGGTCGGCGTGCTCGTCGGCGCCTTCCTCGGATACATCGGCGGAAAGCTCGACATCCTCGGACAGCGACTGATTGAGATCTGGTCGTCGCTGCCCTTCCTCTACACGATCATCATCGTCAGCTCGATCGTGGTGCCGGTGTATATTCCCGGGCGCAATCTCGTCGCCCAGCCGTCGTTCTGGCTGCTTATCACCATCCTCGCCATTTTCGAGTGGGTCGGCATCACGTATTACGTGCGCGGCGAGTTCTATCGCGAGAAGGCCAAGGATTACGTTGCGGCTGCGATCGTCACCGGCGTCTCCGACTTCGCGATCATGGTCAGGCACATTCTCCCGAACTCGCTGACGCCGGTCGTCTCGTTCGCGCCGTTCACGATCGTCGCGAACATTACGGCGCTCGTCGCGCTCGACTTCCTGGGGTTCGGCCTGCCGGCGCCGACGCCGAGCTGGGGTGAGCTGATTGGGCAGGGGATGGAGAACCTCACCAAGTGGTGGCTGGTGTTCTTCCCGCTCGGCGTCCTCTTCGCCACGCTGCTGCTCGTGGTGTTCATCGGCGAGGCGGTACGCGAGGCGTTCGACCCGCGCGAGTACTCGCGCCTGCGGTAGCACACATGACTAGCCCGACCACGACCCCTCGCGCCGCAGACACACCGTCGACGACGGTCACACCCCTCCTGCAGATTCGCGGGCTGCGGACGTCCTTCTACACGGAGGCGGGCGTTGCGAAAGCGGTCGACGGCGTCGACCTCGACATCATGCCGGGCGAAGTGCTCGGGCTCGTCGGCGAGTCGGGATCGGGCAAGAGCGTCACGGCGCTGAGCATCCTGCGGCTGGTGCCCGACCCGCCGGGGCGCATCGTCGGCGGCGAAATCTGGTTTGGCGGGCGCGACCTGCTGGCGCTGCCGTGGGAGGAGATCCGGAAGGTGCGCGGGCGGGAGATCAGCATGATCTTCCAGGAGCCGATGACCTCCCTGAACCCGGTGTTCACCATCGGGAGCCAGGTGATGGAGGTCATCGTCGCGCACCAGTCCGACGTGCGGCGCGAGGACGCGCGGGCGCGGGCGATCCAGATGCTCACCGAGGTCGGCATTCCGGACGCGCCAACGCGGATGAACCAGTACCCGCACGAACTCTCGGGCGGTATGCGCCAGCGCGTCATGATCGCCATCGCGCTCGCGCTGAACCCCGCGCTGCTGATTGCCGACGAGCCCACTACAGCGCTCGACGTCACGATCCAGGCGCAGATTCTCGATCTGATGCTCGAGATGAAAGCGCGCCATGAGGCCGGCGCCATCCTGCTCATCACGCACAACCTCGCCGTCGTGGCCGAGACGTGCGACCGGGTCGCGGTGATGTACGGCGGTAAGATCCAGGAGATCGCGCCGGTCCGCGAGCTGTTCCACAACCCGCTGCACCCCTACACGCGTGGGCTCCTTGCGTCGCTGCCGCGCGTCAACGGCGAACGGACCAGGCGCCTCACGACCATTCCAGGAGCGGTGCCCGATATCCATCTTCTGCCACCCGGCTGCAAGTTCACCACCCGCTGTCCCGAGCGGTTCGAGCCGTGTCCGGACAACGAGCCTCCGCTCATCCAGGCGGCGCCGGGGCACTGGGTCCGCTGCCACCTGCACGATGACTGTCATGGCTATTTCGGGCGACGCCATTCTTGACGTGCAGGATCTGCGGGTCCGCTTTCCGGTCTTCGGCGGCGTCATCCCGCGGAAGAAGGCCGAAGTGCGCGCGGTCGACGGCGTCTCGCTGACGCTCAACCGCGGCGAGACGATCGGGCTGGTCGGCGAGTCGGGCTGCGGCAAGACGACGGTCGGACGCGCGATTGTCAACATCCTGCGCGCGATGAACTATCAGGTCGAGGTCGAGGGCCGCGTCCTGTATCACCGTCCCGACGGCATGGTCGATCTCGCGGCACTCGGCCGCCACGGGATGCGCCGCTATCGATCCGACCTGCAGATGGTCTTCCAGGACCCGTACTCCTCGCTCAACCCGCGCATGACGGTCGGCGCGATTGTCGAGGAGCCGCTGAGGATCCACACGACCCAGTCAAAGGAGGAGCGACGGGCGCGTGTGCGCTGGCTGCTCGAGAAGGTCCGGCTCTCGCCCGAACATGCGACGCGCTACCCGCACGAGTTCTCCGGCGGGCAGCGGCAGCGGATCGGCATCGCGCGGGCGCTGGCGACCAACCCGAAGATCGTGATTGCCGACGAGCCGGTCAGTGCGCTGGACGTCTCGATCCAGGCGCAGGTGATCAATCTGATGCAGGACCTGCAGGAGGAGTTCGGGCTCTCTTACATCTTCATCTCGCACGACCTGTCGGTCGTCCGGCACATCGCGAACCGCATCTTCGTGATGTATCTGGGAAACATCGTGGAGGCGGGGCCGGCCGACGAGATCTACAGCCGGCCCGTGCACCCCTACTCGCGCATGCTGCTGTCGGCGCTGCCGCGGCCCGACCCCGACGCGCGCCGCGGACGGGCGGCGCGGCTCCCGGACGACTTACCGTCGCCGCTCAACAAGCCGTCCGGCTGCGCGTTCCGCACGCGCTGCCCGATCGCGCGGCCGGCGTGCGCCGAGCACACGCCGCCGCTCGAGCCGCGCAACGGACGACAGGTCGCCTGCCCGTACGCGGACTAGGAAGACACAAGGCCTGCGACTTCTGTGACTTGTGACTTGATTACCGGCCGGCGGTTCAGCGGCTCGGCCCGGTTGCCTCGAACACGCCGGGCGCTTCCGTCAGCGCGATCCGCACGAAAGCGGGCGTGAGCACAGGATCGAACTGGCTGCCGGCGCCGCGCTCGAGGCGCTCGATCGCTTCCGGCACGCCAAGACCGCACCGGTACGGCCGCGAGGAGATCATCGCGTCGAACGCGTCAATGATGGCGACAAGGCGGGCTTCGATCGGGGTTTCATCCCCGCGGAGGCCTCCAGGGTATCCGCTGCCGTCATACGCTTCGTGATGATGCAGTACGAAGAGGCTCGCTCGCGCGCAGCCCGGAATCCCGCGAAGCACGCGCCATCCATATTCGGAGTGCTTCTGCATCGCCGCGCGCTCCTCTGCCGTCAGCGGTCCCGGCTTGTTCAAAATATCGTCCGGCACCCCGATCTTCCCCACATCGTGAAGGATCGCTGCGATTTCAAGGTCGCGCAGGCTCTCGTCGCCGAGGCCCAGCTCACGCCCGATGCGGATGCCCCATTCCGCCAGACGTGTCGAATGAATGCCGGTATTCAGATCCTTCAGGTCCAGAAGCTGGCTGAACGCGCAGATGACGGCGGTGCGCACCTGCACCAGCTGCGCGTGCGCTTCCTTGAGCTGCAGATCAATCATTATTCAGTGCGCCAATGGCGGCGTTGATGTCGAGACGCCCTTCCTTGATGTCGTGCGAGATCCAGACGGCATCGCCAAGGGCCTTCACCGTCCTGCGGGCAGTGATCCGGTTCTCCTGGTCGGCAAGAAGCGCCGCGGTGCCGGCCCCAAACGGCGCGCTGAACGAAGTCCCCCACACTGCGGCGTACCCGCCGAACGGATACGTCGTCACGATCCCCTCGCCGGGCGCACCAATGTAGGCGACCTCGGGGCCGAAGTTCGAAAACGCCGAAATCGTGTCGAAGTTCGTCGTCGACGCCACACCGACGACGTGCTTGTAGCCGGCGGGGTACACGACGACACGCTGGCCATCGTTGCCGGTGGAGGCCACGGAAATGACCCGCTTCGCGTACGCATAGGCGATGGCCTCCTGGAACTCCTCGGATCTCGTTCCAAACTCGAAGCTCATGTTGATGACCTTCGCGCCCGTATCGACCGCATGATAGATGGCGCGCAGGATGTCCGAGGTGTAGCCGGTACCGTCGGCCTTGAAGGCCTTCAGGGGCATGATCTTCGCCTGCGGCGCCACCAGATGCACGATGCCCGCCGCCATCGTCCCGTGCCCGAAGGCCGCGTACTCAGGGCTGTCAAGCACGGCGATCGTGGATTGGTCGAGCACGGCGATCGTCGACTGATCGAGCACGGCGATCGTGGATTGATCGAGTACCGCGATCGTTGACTGATTCAGGTCGCTCAGCTCGGAGCCGCCCTCTGTATCCCGCGTGAAGTCGTACCCCGGAGTCAGGACACCAGCCAGCACGGGGTGTTCGGGGTCGACCCCGGTGTCGATCACCGCGACCGTGATGTCCTGACCCGTCAGCTTGTAGCGGCTGTACGCGCTTGAGATGCCGATGATGGTATTCGCCGGTTGTTCGACGTAGCCGCGCCGCACCGTCACGCCAAAATACGGTATCGGCTCCGTGTCCAGCAGCGCCGGCGGCACGGCGCCGGCCTCGGCGGTCTGCGTGCGGGCGACGCCGTCGATCTCGGCATTCCGGATGCCGCCCATCGACGCGATGAGTCCCACAAACGCGACCGGATCCACTCCATCCGGCGTCGTGACCACGAACACCTTACCGAGGCGGCCGTCGATCGCATACCGAACCTGGCAGCCGATCGCGCCGCACACCGCCTTGATGGTCTGTGGCCCATCCAGCGCGGGATCGGTACGGACGATGAACCGCTGGTCCGCGGCGGCAGAAGTGGGGAAAACCGCCGCACACAGGAAGACGGCCAGAATCGACGCCGGAAGAACTGGGCTCCACCGCGTCATAGCGTCAGCTGTCCTGCCTGAAGTCATCCTCGGACGGCGATATCGGCAGACGATCGAGCGGCAGCACGATCTGCCTGCCGTCTTTCAACGCAATCGACAGCACCAGATCCGGGCGGCGGTTGAACTCACAATGGAACTCGCCGTACTGGTTCGCCCGCACCGCGAAAAGCTCCTCCGCCCTGCCGACGACGGACACGCGGGCGTCCTGGCCGCCGCTTCCCGGATCGTCCGCGTTGGCAATCTGCCCGGCCAGCAGGATGCGCTGCGACCGGCCACTGATCTCGAGCCGGAGATCGACCATTAGCGGCGACGCGTCGTACAGGAGCTGCCGCGTGCCCGTGGCGCAGGCGCGGACCGCGACCGGGAGCGGCTGCTGGAGCGTATCGAACGTCAGCGTCGCCACGAGCGCACGGACGCCGCTCGTGGCGCGATCGACCGGCCTCGGCTGGCTGGCCCGGCTGCCGGCAAAATAGGCCTTGACGGCGCGGACCGCCGCGGCCGGCGGCTCGAAGCCGGCATCCGCCGTAATGCCATCGGCAAAGCGCTGCCAAAAACGCAGGGCGTCGGCGCAGTCGGCGCATTCCTGTAGATGGCGGTCGAGAGCCGCCCGTTCCTGCGGCGCCAGTGCGCCCCGGACGGCATCAACCAATTGAGCCGAGCTCGCGTGCTGCATCCAGCCTCCCCGCGTCGGCGGTGTCGTCAGGTCCCTGGGCTACGGCCCCTGGTATCCATAAAAGGGCACGGATCGGCGAAAAAAATATAGAGGCGGCCCCAAGAAACCTCAGATTGGCGAGCATCTGCCGGACAGGGCGAAGGACGCCCAGTAATACGGATGCGGATACTCCCTGCGGACCTCGCGCATCGTCTCCGCCAGGGCGCGGACGGGCGGCGTCCCTGCTGAAATAAGCCGGTACGTCTGGCCCATAAAGGCCGCCGTGCTCTCGTCGTAGACGTCCCACAGGCTCAGGAGGAGGCGGCGGGCTCCCGCCAGAAACAGCCCGCGGCTCATGCCCAGCAGCTCGTCTCCGGCCACCGCCACGTTCGCGCCGGTGGCGCACCCGCTTAACGTGACCAGATCGGCCGGCAAATCCAGGTCGTACATGTCATGAACGGTGAGGTAGCCGTCGCTCAGCCGAATGCCGGAGAACATCGGGCTCTCCGGACGAAAGTAGCCATGCGAAGCAATGTGGACGATTCGGCTGCTCGGGCCCTGCGTGCGAAGCACATCGGCGGTCGCGTCGGGGCCGAGGAACAGGCGGGCATCGGGCAGCGCCGCCGCCACCTCGCGGGCTTCCACCTCGATGAACGCCGTCCGCTCGTCCGGTACCCCCAGGACAAGGGCGGGTCCCGCGGTGATCGGCGGCTTCGTCTCGCACAGGGCGAAGATGCTGGCGCTCGGCGCGTACGAGACGCTGCAGCAGTCGGCCACGTATTCCGTGCCGTGGGCGAGTGCGTGGAACGGGACGTAGTGCAGCAGGCCGTGCGGGACGATGACGACATGCCGACCCCGCAGCTTCGGCCAGACGGGCGCCAGCAGCTCGGTGAACAGCGCCTGCAGGTGTGCCCGCGTTGCCTCGAGGAGCGATTCACGGAACGCATCGACGTACGCGGCGCCCAGACGGAACTTCGAGAGCTGGAACTGCAGCAGCCGTACGTGCGCGCTCACCTCGGACATCAGGGCGATCGGCGCTGCCTCGAACGAGTCATGGGCCACCACGCACACCACGATGCGGTCGTGCGTCTGGAAGAACTCGACGAGGACCGCCCCGGCCGGCAGGGCGGCCCGAATCTCGTCGATCGACCGCACGCGTGCGGCCCCGAGCGCCGACTGGCGCGCGTCGGAAGAGGTGGCCTCCCGCAGCACCAACGCCAGTTCCTGTTCGCGCGCGCCGATCTGCCGCTGGAGGCGCGCGATCCGCGTGGGCGACTCCTCGCCCGACTGCAGCCGCTCTCGCTCGACGAGGTGGTAGTACGAGTTCAGCTCCTCGCGCAGCCCGCGGATCGTCCGCGCCAGCTCGCTTTCGCTGGTCTGCCGGTGCGCCCCGCCCGGCGCCGCGTCGAAGATGAGATCCAGCAGCGTGCGGGACTTGGCCTCCTCGATGCACTGGAACGCCTCGACGGCATCGCCAGGCGGCGCCCCATTCTCGAGCACTAGCGCGACGAGGTGCTCGTAGAGCTCGAGCTTGTTGCCGACGAACGCAATCTTCAGCTCTTCGCCCTGGAGCCGTCCCCGCAGCATCTCGAGCGCGCGCCGCGCATCCTCGAACGATGCCCGCGCGCCGTCGCGGTCGCCGAGCGCCGCCTGCGCCTGGCCGAGCAGAAACTGCGCGTAATACGCCACCATCGGCACGTCGAGCGGGTTGAACGACGCCAGTACCTGCCCGCAGCGCCGGCACGCGGCACCGGCGTCGCCCAGGCGCAGCTCGATGCGCGCCAGCAGCAGATCGCAGAGCGCGCGCCTGGTCGGCGCCGCCGCGTCCGTGAAGACGTCGAGGGCGGCGGCTGCGAGCCGGCGCGCCTCGAACAGCCGGCCTTCGTTGAACAGCACCACGGCCTGGTACAGATCGATGAGCGACGGCCAGTTCCGGTTCTGCTCCGCGACGAACAGCGCCCGCGCCTCGCCAAAGAGCTCGAGGGCGTGGGCCGCCCTTCCCTCCTGGCTGTAAGCGATCGCCCTGTAGGCAATCGTCTTGGCCGTCTCGTAGCCCATCCCGAGCTCGCGGAACTGCGCCGTCGCTTCCTCCGCGACCTCGCGCGCGTCGCCGCTCAGGTTGAGCTCCAGGTAGATCTCGGCCAGGTCGAGGAGCGAGAGCGCCGCATGGTACGCGTCGCCGTTCTCCCGGGAGACTTCCGCCGTGGCGTGCAGCTGATCGATCGCGCGGCTGTACTCCCCGCGAAAGTAGTACAGCCACGCGATGTTGTAGTCGGCCTGGTTCACCGCCTGCGGCTGCTCGTGCTCAACGGCGAGCACGCGCGCCCGCTCGTAGGTCGCGAGCGCCTGGCGAAAGTCGTTGAGCAGGATGAGCGCGACCGCCTTGTTGTGGAGCGCCGAAATGATGCCGTCGACGTCGCCGAGTGGAACGAGCTGCGCGTACGCACGGTCGTAGCACGCCAGCGCGTCGTGCGGTCGATCCTGACGGTGATAGATGTTCCCGACGTTGATCTCGAGGCGGGCCAGCCGGAGCACGTCGCCCTCGGCCTCGAACAGCTCTCGCGCGCGCGCGGCCGCGGCAAGCGCGCCGTCGTAATTGCCGAGCAGAATCAGCGGCTGAATCGACGCGTTGAGCGTGCGCGCGACCTCTGCGCGGTTTCCATGTGCGTCGAGCAGCGCCAGCGCGCGGTCGTGCAGCCTGGCGGCCGCCCGGTTGTCGCCCGACACCGACAAGGCGTTCGCCCTGGCCCGGAGGCTTCGTCCCAGCCGTTCCGGATCCTGGAGCGACTCGGCAATCGCCGTGGCGGCCTCGGCGAGCAGGGCGGACCGGCGGGTATTGACGCGAAGCTGGAGGCGCGCCGCCTGAATCAACTGGTCGGCAATCGCCGGCCGCAGCAGCCGCGGCCACCAGCGCAGGAGCCGATCCGCCGATCCGCCCTTGGGCGGCGCCATCGCCCCCGCCAGCCGCACGCCGCGCATCCGGCGGGGGGGGCACGATCGGGCGGACGCAACGGGCGTCACAGCCCGGCCCGGCGCAGCGCCGCCCGGAGCCGCTCCAGGCAGCGCCCGCGGATGAACCCAACCGATCCCGTGGCGAGACCCAGCCGCACCGCAACCTCCGCGTAGGGGACGGGCGGCGTCTCGAAGAACAGCATTTCGACCATCAGGCGGCAGCGGGGCGGCAGCGTCCGAATCGCGTCGCGCAGCGCCTGGTCGCGCTCCAGTTGGCGGACCAGCGCGTCGGGGACGTCCTCAACCGCGGTCGCGAGCTCGGATGCCGCGGCGTTCGCCGCGGCGGCGCGCTGCTGCCGGAGCCGATGCCGTCCGCACGTGTGGAGCGTCGTGCGGATCAGCCACTGCGGCAGCGCCTCGGGCTCACGCAGGCGCGGCAGGTCGCGCACAAGATCGACGCAGACGGTCTGAAACACGTCCGCTGCATCCTCGCGGCTGAATCCTTGTCTGATGGGAATGGAAAAGATGAGGCGTTTGTACTTGTCGACGAGCGCCGCCCACGCGTCCTGATCCCCACGCAGGCACGCTTCCACGAGGGCTGTGTTCGAGTCGGCCCGCTCCTCGACCAGGACCCCCAGCGTCGCTGCTCTGCCCATGTGGATGGGCCGTGCAATATAACACTTCCTGCCAACGGCGGCGGTGGTTGCACGCAAATTGTGTGTCACCGTGTGCAGCGTGCGGATCCGACACAGATCTCTGTGCAGCGTTTCCCGCCGTGCACCGATAGATCGTGCCAGACGACACAGCTTCGGGCCCGCCATGGCGAACATCTACCGCATTCACGTGGCGCTGATTGCCGCGGTCGCCTGGGGCACATGTGCGGCAGCACTGCCTTCCCCATCTGCCGCCGGCCAGGCGCGCGCGCCTGTCGCCTTCACGGAGTCTGCATGGGACACACACGACGGCTCGCCGCTCATCGGCGATCCGCGCGCGGTCAAGGGGGGCTCGATTCGCCTGCACATCCCGGATTTTCCGGCCACGCTCCGGATCTGGGGACCGGAGTCGAACACACAGCTGAACGACACAATTCGCCCGCTCGTCTGGGAAACGCTGTTGCGGCTGCATTCGACCACGGGCGCGTGGATGCCGGCGCTCGCTACCCACTGGCAGGTTTCGCCCGATCGCCGTACGTTCCGCTTTCGGCTCGATCCGAACGCCCGGTTTTCCGACGGCCGTCCGGTCACCGCCGACGATGTGGTCGCCACGTGGCGGCTGCTGGTCGACAAGGGGCTGGCCGACCCGGCGGCGCAGCTGGCGTACGGCCGATTCCAGCCACCGGTCGCCGAGAGCAGGGACGTCGTGCGGGTCACGACCGGGCAGGCGTCGTGGCGCGACTTCTACCAGTTTGCCGGCGCGATGTTCATCCTGCCGGCCCCTGCGCTCGCGAACGTCGACGGGGCGCGCTATGTGACCGATTACAACTTCCGGATGCTGCCGGGCACCGGCCCGTACCGGCTCGACGAGGCGGATATCGAAAAGGGACAGCGGCTGACGCTCCGCCGGCGCGCCGACTACTGGGCAGTCGCCTACCGGCGCAACGTCGGGCTGAACAACTTCGACCGTATTCAGATCTCCGTCGTGCGGGATCCGAACCTCGCGATCGAGCTGTTCAAGCGTGGCGATCTGGATTACCTGGTCGTGAACAGCTCTCGACAGTGGGTGCAGGCGCTCGATGTCGACCAGGTGAGGCGCGGCCTCATCCAGCGGCGGCGCGTGTTCACGGATGCGCCGGTCGGCGTCCAAGGGCTCGCGTTCAACACGCGGCGCGCGCCCTGGAGCGACCCGCGCGTGCGGCGCGCGCTGGCGCACCTGCTCAACCGCGAATTGCTCATTGCAAAGCTGTTCTTCGGCGAATACCTCCCGCAGAACTCGTACTTCGCGGGCGGACCCTACGAGAATCGCCGCAACCCGAAGACGCCGTACGATCCCCGGCTCGCCGTCTCGCTGCTGACCGAAGCCGGATGGAACGCGCGCGACGCGCAGGGGCGCCTCGTCAAGGACGGCCGGCCGCTCGTCGTCGAGGTGCTGTACGCGCAGCAGACGTCGGAGCCTTACCTGACGATCTACCAGGAAGATCTACGGAAGGCCGGGATCACGCTGAACCTGCGGCTGGTCACGCCGGAGACGCTGTTCCGTCTGGTCATGGACCGCCAGTTCGATCTCGTCAACATTGCCTGGAGCGCCGATCCGTTCCCGGTGCCCGAGCCGATGTTCCACTCGCGCCTGGCCGACAGTCGCGACACCAATAACATCACCGGATTCAAGCACGCGCGTGTCGACGCGCTGATCGCCGCGTACGATGCGGAGTTCGACCAGGCGAAGCGCGCCGCGACCATCCGCGAGCTGGACGGCATCGCGGCCGCCGAGTATCACTACATCCTGCAGTGGAACATGCCGTTCCGGCGGATTGCCTACTGGAACCGCTTCGGGTACCCGGCGAGTTACCTCACGCGGAACGGCAGCGCGTCCGACATCGTATCGCTCTGGTGGCACGATGCCGACGCGGCGAGGCGGCTCGACGCCGCGATCCGTCAGGGCGCAACGCTTCCCCTCGGGCCTCTCGACGTGCGGCCTTCGCCCTAGGGTGTGCCACCGAATCAATGCCCAATGCTCAATGCCCAATGCTCAACCTCCACGGTTAGGCATTGGGCATTCTGCATTGAGCATTGAGCCTTTTCTCCCTCACCAGAGCGGGCCCGCCGTCGCGCACTCCTCCGCGACCGTCAGGAACCGGTCGACACTCTCCCTGCCGATGACGTACGGATGCGGCTGGCCCGCCGTCCGCTTCGGCATGAGCGCAAGCTTCCTCGTCGACTGGTCGTACTGCGGGTGGTTCGACAGCACGACGTCGGCGCCCACCTGCTTCGCGACGTCGCGCATCTTCCGGGCGGATTTTTCGTAGTTGGCGTACCAGTACGTCGCCGGCGTATTCGGCTGGATGTAGCGTGGCGACCCGCTCCGCCAGTTGAACCCGGTGCCGCCCCACAGGATGGCGGTATGGCGATTGGCGCCATCTCGAAGCGGAATGACGGTTGAAATGGTACCCGGCGTGTGACCGGGCGTGAGGTGCAGGGTCAGCGTCGCATCGCCAAGCGTCAGCTTGTAACCATCGGTGGCCACGACGTCGCGCTTCGCCTTCGGCCATCGCCCTGGATCGCTCGCCAGCCAGTCCCAATCCGCCGCGCTCATGACGACGCGCGCGCCGAAGCGCTCCTGGAGCAACGCGGCGCCGCCGACGTGGTCGCGATGTGCGTGGCTGACGACGACGTACCGGATCTGCTTCGGATCCATGCCGAGCTTCGTCAGGCCGTTGACCACTTCTTCTTCGACCGAATACTCGTACAGCGGATCGATGACGATGATGCCGGCCGACGTGGTGACGGCCCAGGCGCTGTACTCGGTCATGCCGACATAGTAGAGGTTGTCGAACACCTTCACCGGCGGCGCGTACCACTTCTCGCGCGGCGGGTCGGCCTGCGGCTGGCCGCCACCCTGCGCCGCCTGCTGCGGCTGCGGCTTCGGAGGCGGCGAGCAGATGTTGTTGAACAGCGCGAGGTGATCCTGGCCGGCGGCCTTCTTCGCGGTCGCGACGTGTGGGGCCGCTCCGCCGGACTGCGCGAACGCGCCAACCGACCCGGTGAAAAGGACGAGCAACGCCAGCACGCACGCTTTCATGGGAACCTCCTGCGCCGGCAGTATACCTGACAAGTCACAAGTCACAAGTCACAAGTCACAAAGCTCAAGTCACAACATTGAATTCTGGTTTGTGACTTGTGACTTGTGACTTGTGGCTTGGCTATTCTCTCCCTTTCATCAGCGCCACGCGCCAGTGCGCGGCCTGCTCGAACACCGCGTCGATGACTTCCGTCCGGTGCAGATCGCTGCGGAGGTCCGACAGCCGCTCGATCAGCAGGTCGAGCGCGCGGCCGATCTCATCCGCGTTGGTCAGACAGATGTCGCGCCAGACGTCGGCCGGGCTCGAGGCGAGCCGGGTCGTGTCGACCAGCCCCTGTCCCGCCAGCCGCAGCCCCTTGCCGGCGACGGTGGTGCCGACCACCTCCATCAGCGCGGTCGCTGCCAGCTGCGGCAGATGGCTGATGACCGCCAGGAGGCGATCGTGATCGGCCGCCGACATCGTGGTGGGGTACGCGCCCAGGCCCGTGACGAACGCCGACAGCCGCTCGACCGCCTCGCGGGCGGCAGGCCCCGGCTCTCCATCAGGTGGCGTGAAAATCCACGGGCGGCGGCCGAACAGGCTCGCGGTGGCGAACTCGAAGCCGCCGCGGGCGCCGCCGCCGAGCGGATGGCCGCCCACGAAGGTCACCGATTGCGGCAGCGAAGCCGCCGCCTCGACAATCGCGCGCTTGGTGCCGCCGACGTCGGTGACCACCGCCGACGGCGGCGCGAGCGGCGCAACCTGCCGAAGGAGCGCGATGTTCTGCCGCACCGGTGCCGCCAGCACGATCAGGTCGGCGCCGCGCACGGCCGACAAATCGTCGGCCGCCTCGTCTATCGCGCGGCGCGACAGCCCCTCGCGCAGGACGCCCCGGCGGTCGATGGCGAGCACGTAGGTCGAGGGCCACGTCCGGCGGGCCGCAAACGCAATCGACCCGCCGATCAGCCCCAGGCCGATGATGGCAATGCGTGAGAAGACGGGCTGGCCGGGTGGTGACATCTGTCAACTCCCAACTCCCAATTCCCAACTCCCAATCTGCGCGTCAGTCATTCCAGACAGCGGAAGCTTGGAAGTTGGAAGTTGGAGATTGGGAGTTGCTACCGCGCCCATCCGCGCCGCGCCACGGCCTCGAGGCAGATGCTGCGGCCGATGGCCGGCGCGATGATCCGCAGCTCCGCCATCAGGCGGTCGAACTGCGCCGGGAACATCGACTGCGCTCCGTCGCTCAGCGCGTGGTCGGGGTCGTTGTGGACCTCGATGATGAGGCCGTCAGCGCCGACCGCGACCGCCGCGCGTGCCAGCTGCGCCACCATGTCGCGGCGCCCGGCGCCGTGGCTCGGATCGGCGACGACCGGCAGGTGGCTGAGCTTCTTGACGACCGGAATCGCCGAAATGTCGAACGTGTTCCGCGTGGCGGTCTCGAACGTGCGGATGCCGCGCTCGCAGAGAACGACGTCGGCGTTGCCGCCCGCCAGGATGTATTCGGCCGACAGCAGCCACTCCTCGATCGTCGCCGAGATGCCGCGCTTGAGCAGCACCGGCTTCCGCGCGTGCCCGAGCTCGCGCAGCAGCGTATAGTTCTGCATGTTGCGGGCGCCCACCTGGAAGATGTCGCAGTACTTCGCGACCAGCTCGATCTGGCTGACGTCCATCACCTCCGTGACGAGCTTCAGGTTGTGGGTGTCGGCGGCGCGGCGGAGCATCTGCAGCCCCGTTTCGCCGTGCCCCTGGAAGCTGTACGGGGAGCTGCGCGGCTTGAACGCGCCGCCGCGCAGCACCTTGGCGCCGGCGCGGCGCACCGCCGCGGCCGTAGTCTGACACTGCTCGTCGCTCTCGGCCGAGCAGGGGCCCGCCATCACGATCACCTCGTCGCCGCCTATGCGGACGTCGTCGATGGTGATGACGGTGTTCTCGGGATGGTAGCTGCGACTCGCGCGCTTGTACGGCTCCGAGATGCGGAGCACCTCGTGCACCCCGTCGAGAATCTCGATCATCTCCTTGTCGATCTTTCCGGTTCCGACAACGCCGAGCACCGTGCGCGTCGCACCGGACGACCGGTGGACGTCCATCCCGAGCTCGATGAGCCGTGCGATCACGGCGTCGATCTGCGCCTCTGTGGCCCGCTCTTCCATCACAACGATCATGGTTCGTCTCCCGCACCTGTAGGCAGTAGGCAGCGGGCAGTAGGCAGTAAGAACGTGGGGTGCTGCCTCCTGCCTCCTGTCTACTGCCTACTGCCTACTGCCTACTATTCCTCGTCCGTCCGCCGCCGGAGCCCATCCTCCGGCATGCTCGCGGCGCGCTCGGCGCGCCGCGCCTCGTCGATGATTCGCTCGAAGATGCGCACCACCGCTTCCGCCGTGAGCGGCCCGGCCAATTCCGTCGCCGACTTCTTGACGCCCGCCAGTACCTGGGCCTCGCGCTCCGGCTGGTAGATCGGCAGCCCCGCCTCGTGCTTGAGGCGGCCGACCTCCACCGCGCACGCGACACGCACGTTGAGGAGCCGCACGAGCTGCTCGTCGATCACGTCGATCCGGCTGCGCAACTCCTCGATGCTCGTCAGGACTTCAGCCACCGCACATACTCCTCTACCCGCGCGTTGAGATCGCTCGACGCGCCCGCCTCGGCAATCACGCTCACCAGCGCGCTGCCGACGACGGCCGCGTCCGCCCACTTTCCGACTTCCCGCACGTGCTCCGGTTTGGAGATGCCGAACCCGAGGGCGATGGGCAGCGCGCTGACGGTCCGGATCCGGCGGACCATCTCCTCCGCTCCATCGGCGAGCGTCTCGCGGGCGCCCGTTACTCCGAGCCGCGAGATCGCATACAGAAAGCCGCTGCCGAGCGCGGCCGCTCTGCGCAGCCGGTCGTCTGTCGTCGTCGGACTGAGCAGGAGGATTGTATCAATCCCGCGCGACGCCAACAGCGTCCGGAAGTCGCCGGCCTCCTCGATCGGGAGATCCAGCACCAGCACGCCGTCGACCCCGGCCCCGCGGCAGCGGTCGGCGAATTGCTCCGGTCCGAGCCGCAGGATCGGGTTCACGTAGCTGAAGATGACTATCGGAGGCCGGAGCTCGGCACGTAAGCGCCCCACCAGGTCGAGCACGCCCGGCAGGGTCGTGCCCGAGGCCAGCGCGCGCTCGGTGGCGCGCTGGATGACCGGCCCGTCGGCCAGCGGATCGGAAAACGGCACGCCCACCTCGATGACGTCCGCGCCCGCACGATCGAGCGCCAGGAGGATGCCTTCCGTGCGCTCGAGGTCGGGATCGCCCGCCGTGATGTAGGTCACGAGGCCCGTCGCACTCGGCTGCTGCCGAAGGCGGGCAAACGTCTCCGCCAGGCGCCCCTGCGTCCGGACCTCATTCATCGGAGCGCCTCCATCACCGTCTGCACGTCCTTGTCCCCTCGCCCCGACAGATTGACCAGAATCTGCGCACCGGCCGGGAGATCGCGCACCAGCTGCGGCAGGTGCGCGATCGCGTGGGCCGACTCGAGCGCCGGGAGGATTCCCTCGAGCCGCGCCAGCGTCTGAAACCCCTCGAGCGCCTCCGCGTCGGAGACGTGCGCATATTCCGTCCGGCCCAGGTCGCGCAGCCAGGCGTGCTCCGGGCCGATCGCGGCGTAGTCGAGGCCGGCCGAAATCGAATGCGTCAGCTCGATGTTGCCGGCCGCGTCCTGCAGCACGTACGTGCGGGTGCCGTGCAGCACGCCCGTGGTGCCGCCCGCAAACCGCGCCGCGTGGCGGCCCGGCGCGATGCGCTCGCCGCCCGCCTCGACGCCGACGAGCCGGACGCCCGCATCGTCCATGAAGCCGTCGAAGATGCCGATCGCGTTGCTCCCGCCGCCGACGCACGCCACGACGACATCCGGCAGGCGGCCCGACTGTTCGAGAATCTGCGCGCGCGCCTCGCGGCCGATGACCGCCTGGAACTCGCGGACCATCAGCGGATACGGGTGCGGGCCGAGCGCCGACCCGAGCAGGTAGTACGTGTCGGTGACGTTCGTGACCCAGTCGCGCATCGCCTCGTTGATGGCGTCCTTGAGCGTGCAGCTGCCGGAATCGACGCGGCGCACCTCCGCGCCGAGCAGCTGCATCCGGACGACGTTGAGCGCCTGGCGGCGCATGTCCTCGGCGCCCATGTAGACGAGGCACTCGAGGCCAAGCAGCGCGCACGCGGTCGCGGTCGCCACCCCGTGCTGCCCTGCGCCCGTTTCGGCGACGACGCGGCGCTTCCCCATCCGCTTGGCGAGCAGCGCCTGCCCGAGCGCGTTGTTGATCTTGTGCGCGCCGGTATGCGCCAGGTCCTCCCGCTTGAGGAAGATCCGGACCCTACCCACACACTCCGCGAGCCGCCGCGCTTCGTAGAGCGGCGTCGGCCGCCCGGCGTAGTGCCGCAGCAGCCGGTCCAGCTCGTCGCGAAAGGCCTGGTCGGCGCGCGCGGCGAAATAGCCGGCCTCCAGCTCCTCGATCGGGGCGACGAGCGTCTCGGGGACGAACCGTCCGCCGTAGGCGCCGAAATATCCGCGCGCATCCGGGTCGCGGCGCCCGAACACCGGACGTTCAGCGATGACAGGGCGACTGCTGCTCAAAGGCACTCCGTGCGCGCGCCAGAAAGCGCGCAACCTTCTCCGGATTCTTGATCCCGGGCCCATCCTCGACGCCGGACGCGACATCGACGCCGTACGGGCCGACGCGCGCGATCGCCTCCGCCACGTTGGCGTCGGTCAGTCCGCCGGCCAGCACGATCCGCCAGCGCCGCGCGAGAGCGGCCGCCCGGTCCCAGTTCGCGAGCTGGCCGGTGCCGCCGCGCCGCACCGGATCGGCCGCGTCCACCAGAAACGTGGTGTCGGCCGGCCAGCCGGCGCATGCCGCCTCCGCGTGCTCCACCGCGATGGCCCGCAGCACCGGCACGCCGAGCGCCGCCGCATACGTCGGCGGCTCGTCGCCGTGCAGCTGCACGGTGGTGATGCCGGTTTCGGCGATGACTGCTCGCATCCGGTCGACCGGCTCGTTCACGAACACGCCCACGGCCGTCGTGCCGGCCGGCAGCGCCGCGATGATCTCGGCCGCCCGCCCCGGCGCGATCTGGCGCGGGCTCCCGGGCCAGAACACGAAGCCGAGTGCGGTCGCGCCGTGTTCCAGCGCGTGACGGCCATCCTCGAGGCGCGTGATGCCGCAGATCTTGAGAAACATCCCCGTCACAGTGTGGGGCGAGCCTTGTCAGGCTCGCCGCGCGAACCCGACAGGGTTCGCGCCACATGCGCCTTTGTCAAATCCTGAATGGCAGCCGCCGGGTCGGGATCCGTCATGAAGCGTTCGCCAATCAGGAACGCGCGATAGCCCGCCGCCGCGAGCCGCTCCAGATCGGTGCGCGACTGCAGCCCGCTTTCGCTGACTGCCACCACGCCGCGCGGCATCTTCGCCGCCAGCCGGTCCGAGGCGTCGACGTCGACCTCGAGCGTCCGCAGGTTCCGGTTGTTCACGCCGACGATCCGCGCGCCGCCGTCGATCGCCCGCGCCAGCTCGGTCTCGTCGTGCACCTCGACGAGCGCGGCAAGGCCCAGCTCCCGCGCGCGCGCCTGCAACCGGACCATGGCCGTCTGTTCGAGCGCGGCGACAATGAGCAGCACGGCGTCGGCGCCGGCCGCACGTGCCTCGAACAGCTGATACTCGTCGACGACGAAGTCCTTGCGAACGAGCGGCAGCCCGACGGCCCGCCGCACGGCGGCGAGATGCTCCAGTGTGCCGTCGAAGAAGGTCGGCTCGGTCAGGACGGAAATGGCCGCCGCGCCGCCGCGCTCGTAGACACGCGCCAGCGCAACGGGGTCGTACGTCTCTGCCAGCACCCCTCTCGAGGGCGAACGCCGCTTGCATTCGGCAATCACGTTCACCCGCCCAACCTGGGCCAGCTCCCGCTCGAACCTGGCGCCGTCGGGCGATGCGGCGGCGGCACGTGTCTCCAGCACGGCGAGCGGCTCGCCCTCGCGCCGCACGGCCGTGACGCGTTCGGTGGCCGCGACGATCGTCCGCAGGAGATCGGGCGCGGCGCTCATACGGCTGCCTCCCCGACGGGTACCTGCGAACTGCGCACCATCCGGTCGAGCGTCGCGCGCGCCGCCCCGGAGTCGATCGCAAAGGCCGCCTCCGCAATCCCCTCCCGCACGCTGGCGGCGCGTCCGGCGACGAACAACGCCGCGCCGGCGTTGAGCAGCACCACGTCGCGCGCCGGCCCTTTCGCGCCGTCGAGCACGGCGCGCACGATCGCCGCGTTCTCGCCCGCATCGCCGCCCTGGAGATCCGCGGCCGCCGCCTTCGGCAGGCCGAACTCCGCCGGGTGGACGTAAAAGGTGCTCACCGCGCCGTCGCGGCACTCGAGCACCTTTGTGTACCCGGTCGTCGAGATCTCGTCCAGGCCGTCGAGCCCATGGACGACCCAGGCGCGCTCCACCCCGAGCATCACGAGCGCCCGCGCGAGCAGCTCCGTCAGCTCCGGCCGCGGCACCCCGACGATCTGCCGGCGGGCGCCTGCCGGGTTCGTCAGCGGTCCGAGCAGATTGAACGCCGTCCGGATCCCGAGATCGCGGCGCGTCTGTGCGGCGTGTTTCATCGACGGATGGAACGTCGGCGCGAAGAAGAAGGCGATGCTCGCCTCGTGCAGCGTCCGCTCCACGACGGGCGGCGGCGCCGCGACGTTCACACCCAACTGCTCGAACACGTCGGCGCTGCCGCAGCGGCTCGACACGGAGCGGTTCCCATGCTTGGCGACCTTGACGCCGGCGGCCGCGACGACGAGCGCGGCGGCCGACGAGATGTTGAAGGTCCCGGACCGGTCGCCGCCGGTGCCGCACGTATCGAACACGTCGCCCGCCGGCGCCGACAGCTTCACCGCCTGCTCCCGCATCGTCCGGGCGAAACCCACGATTTCCGCCGGCCGCTCGCCTTTCATCACGAGCGCCGACAGCAGCGCCCCGAGCGCCGCCGGCGAGGCGCGCCCTTCCATCACCTCGCGCATCGCGGCGGCCGCCTCGTCTGCCGTGAGGTCCTCGTGCCGGACGAGCTTCTCGAGAAGAGCAGTGAACACAGCTTCGATTCCTACGCCGCCGCGCCCGACGAAACACCGAGACACCGAGGCACCGAGAAGAAATGGTTTTCTCGGTGTCTCGGTGCCTCGGTGGTCCGTGGGTGTAAACGACGCATCACAAATCCAGGAAATTCTTCAAAATCTTCCGGCCTTCGCCCGTCAGCACCGACTCGGGATGAAACTGCACGCCGTGCACCGGATGCGTGCGGTGGCGCACGGCCATGATCGTGCCGTCCTCCCTCGTCCGTGCCGCCACTTCCAGCTCCTGCGGCACGTCGGCGGTGGAAATCACGAGGGAGTGGTAGCGGCCTGCCTCGAACGGCCGCTCGATCCCCGCAAAGACTCCCTTACCGTCGTGCACGACGGTCGACGTCTTGCCGTGCATCGGCGCATGCGCGCGGCAGACGGTGCCCCCGTACACCACGCCTATCGCCTGGTGCCCGAGGCAGACGCCGAGAATCGGGGTCGTCGCCCCGAAGCGGCGAATCACTTCCATCGTGATCCCGGCCTCTTCCGGGCGCCCCGGCCCCGGCGAGATGACGACGCGCGCCGGCTTCATCCGCTCCACGTCGTCGACGGTGATCTCGTCGTTGCGGTGCACGCGGATGTCGGCGCCCAGCTCACCCAGATACTGGACCAGGTTGTAGGTAAACGAGTCGTAGTTATCGATGACCAGAAGCATGTTGTCTCCGGGCGGCCTTCAGGCCGGCCCTACAGACCCCCTTGCGCAATTTCCAGCGCCTGAATCACGGCGCGCGCCTTGTCGCGCGTCTCCTCGTACTCCGCCGCCGGGTTCGAATCGGCCACGATCCCGGCGCCCGCCTGCACATAGGCGCGCCCGTCCTCAATCACGACCGTTCGGATGGTGATGCAGAAATCGAGGTTGCCTGCGAAGTCGACGTAGCCGACGGCGCCGGCATACACTCCGCGGCGCCGGTTCTCGAGCTCGGCGATGATCTCCATGGCGCGCACCTTCGGCGCGCCCGAGACGGTGCCCGCCGGAAAACACGCCACCAGCGCGTCCAACCGGTCGCGGTCGTCCGCCAGCCGCCCTTCCACAATCGACACCAGGTGCATGACGTGTGAGTAGCGCTCGAGCGCCATGTACGTCGGCACCTTGACGGTGCCATACGCGGACACGCGGCCGAGATCGTTGCGGCCGAGATCGACCAGCATGACGTGCTCGGCGCGCTCCTTTTCGTTGCGCTTCAATTCCTCGGCGAGCCGGAGGTCTTCCTCCTCCGTCCGGCCGCGAGGCCGCGTGCCGGCAATCGGATGCGTCTCGATGCGCTGCCCTTCGACGCGCACGAGCATCTCCGGCGACGACCCGACGATCGCGCGCTCGCCCATCCGGATGAAATACATGTAGGGCGACGGATTCACGTGGCGCAGCGCCCGGTACACCATGAACGGATCGGCATCGAGCGGCGTTTCGAAGCGCTGCGACAGCACGACCTGGTAGACGTCGCCGGCCGCGATGTACTCCTTGGCGGTGCGCACCGTGCGCTCGAACTGCTCGCGCGTGACGTTGGAGGTGAGCTCGAGCGCGCAGCCGCTCCGGGGCGCCGGCTTCGAAAGGCCGCGATCCAGCTCGCGCTCGACCAGGTCGATCTTCGCCCGCGCGAACTGATACAACGACTCGAGATCCTCGTCGCCCGTGATGCGCGCGTTGGCGATGATCAGAATCCGGTGCCGCGCGTGGTCGAAGGCGAGGACCGTGTCGAACAGCATGAACCCCGCCTCGTCTTCCTCCTCGGTCGGCGGCTGGAGCGTCACCGGCTCGAACCAGGCGGCCGCATCGTAGTCCAGATAGCCGACGGCGCCGCCGGTGAACCGCGGCAGCCCGGGGACGAACGGGGCGTGAAAGCCCGCCATCAGCTCGCGCAGCGTCGCGATGAATGGCGTGTCCGATTCCGATCGCTCCCCCGCGCGGTCGACGATCGTGCGGCCGCCGCGCGAGCGCAGCAGCAGGAACGGGTCCTTGCCGAGGAACGAATACCGCCCCACGTGCTCGCCCCCTTCGACCGATTCGAGCAGGAAGGCATGGTGCGAATGCTCCGCCACCTTCAGAAACGCCGAGACCGGCGTCAGCAGATCGGCCACGATCTCTTTGCAGACCGGCACGAACGTGCCGCGCTGCGCCAGCTCCCGGAACTCGTCGAACGAGGTTACGTGCATTCGCATCCACGCGCAGGCTAAAGCCTGCGCTCTACAGCTCTGTGGCCTGTTTCGCGCATCACATCCGGCGCGGGTGTCCGCCCGGTCCACCGCTCGAACTGCCGCTCCGCCTCTTCGCGTGAAGCGCCGTCACTGACCACGCCGGCAAACCCCAGCGCCTGCGTAAACGCGCGCAAGTCATCACCATCGGCGGCGCGGAGCGGAACACAAACGGCATCAATGCCTCCCTCGGCGAACGCGGCATTGAACATCACCGGCAGAGTCGATCGCATCACCTCGTCACCGACGACGCCGTACAGCGCCGTACCGGGACCAATGCTCCGAAACCGAAACCCCTCGACCATGCGGCGGGCGGGCATCTGGCCGGGAGCCACCGCCGCGCCGGCATAGGTCCACTGCGACCCGAAACGCGACGCGAGCAGGCGGCTGGGCACGCCCGCCTCTCCCATGCCGATGACGACCGCGCTGCTGCTCCTGCCAATCTCGACGAGCGGCAGCGTATCCGAGAGCCGGCGCGCCGTAATCGCCACCTTGACGACCGCCGCGCCCGTGCCGCGCATCGCCCGCGCCTGCGCGCCGATGTCGTCGGGGACGCCCGCAAAGTCGTGCACCGAGACGACCGCGCGCGACGGCTCGGACCGGACCAGGTCGCGGAAACCAGCGTCGTGCGCGTCGCGGACGGCGCGCCACTCGATGTCGACGTACTCGGCGCCGCACGCGAGCGCCTCCGCGAGCAGCCGGCGCCGCTCCTCCTCGCCGCCGGTGAACCGTCCTCCTTCCCATGCGGGACGGCACGTGACGACCGCCGGAACGCGGCGCCCGTGGAGCGCGCGCGCGACGTCGACATCGGCCACGCCGTCGAGCCGCAGCTCGACCATGTCGGCGGCGGTTGCCGCGCCCCGCCCCGCCACCAGCTCGGCCATCGTACGGCCAGTCACCGTCTCGCACAGCAGCGACGTCATCGCAAAAGCACCCCGCAAAAACACAAACGCCTCTTCAACCGGGCGGCTGAAGAGGCGTTGTATTGCCGAAATTCGTCTTGGTGGTCCTAGACGCCCGCCGCCCCCTCAGTCGCAGTCCGATACCACCACCACCAGCTGGCGTAGCTCGGAGACGCGACGGCGCTAAATCGGAACGGCATCTGCTGCGTCAACAGACCGAGAACTGACTCTATCGCAGCCCCTTACGGCTGTCAACGCGGGGTTCCCACCGCGCGCACCTCCACCCCACGGTTTTGCGCGGTGGAGTGCGAGCGACGACGCCCGCAGGCCCTTGCAGTTTCAGCGGTTTACCCGTACTCTTCACTTGTAGCGCGACGGCCTGGGCCGCCGCGGCCGTCGCTGGTATGCCGAAACTCCTTGCCTGCGCCCTCGGACTCCTGCTCTTCGCCGCAGCCGGGCTCCCGGCCCAGAGCCGCACCTTCCCGGTGGATGAGCTCAAGGCCGGCATGGTCGGCGTCGGCACGACCGTGTTCGAGGGCGACCGGCTGGATGAGTTCACGGTCCACATCCTCGGCGTGCTGCGCAACGTCATCGGCCCGCGCCGGAACCTAATCTTGGCGAGGCTCGAGGGCGGGCCGCTGGCCGAGACCGGCGTCATTGCCGGCATGAGCGGCAGCCCCGTCTACATCGACGGGCGGCTCGTCGGCGCCGTGTCCTACTCGCTCGGACAGTTCTCGAAGGAACCGATCGCCGGCATCACCCCGATCGACGAGATGATCGAGGCGGCGACGTTTGCCGGCCCCCGCCGCGCCGCGGCGCGCGTGGAGCTGCAGGTGCCGATCACGCCTGAAGGCCTGCGCGCCTCCCTGCGGCAGGCGTTCAGCTGGGCGCGGCCGTTTGCCGACAATCCCGCCGACGTGCAGGTCTTCGGCGGCGCGGGACTGCATGCCGGCCTCGGGACGCTGCTGCGGCCGATTGCGACGCCGCTGACGCTCGGCGGCTTCGACGCGGGCGCGATCGATCCGCTCGCCGCGGCGTTCCGCGATCAGGGATTCGTGCCGATTCTCGCCGGGTCCGCCGCCGCGCTCCCGCAGGCGAACGGGCCCTCCGGCTCACCGCGGCCGCTGCGGCCTGGCGACCCGGTCGGTGTCGCCCTCATGAGCGGCGACCTGGAGCTCGGCGCCACCGGCACGGTGACCGACATCGAGGGGAACCGCGTCCATGCATTCGGGCACCCGTTCTACGGGCTCGGCCCCACGCAGTTCCCGATGACGCGCGCCTACGTCCACACGCTGCTGCCGAGCCTCGCCAGCTCGTTCAAGATCGCCAGCACGGGCGAAGTGATCGGCACGTTCCAGCAGGATCGCGCCACGACGATTGCGGGGACGCTCGGACCCGGGCCGGCGCTCATCCCGGTGCGCATCACGCTCACGTCGGACCGCGGCACGAAGAAGACGTTCAACATGGCGATGGTGAACGACCAGCTCTTCACCCCGCTGCTGACCTACGTCTCCATCGTCAACACGCTGACGTCGTACGAGCGCCAGAACGGGATGGCGAGCTACGTGGTGCGCGGGACGGCATCGGTGAAGAAGTACGGCAACGTGGCGTTCGAGGACCTGTTCACCGGCGATCAGCCGTCGATCGGCGCCGCGACGTACGTGGTGGCCCCGATCAACTTCCTCCTGCGCAACGCCTTCGAGGACGTCGAGCTCGAGCGCGTCGAGCTGGAGATCGACGCCAGCGAGCAGCCGCGCAGCGCCACGCTCGAGCGTGTCTGGATCGACGGCAACCGGATCCGTCCGGGCGCGACGGTCGACCTGAAGGTGCTGCTGCGGACCTACCGCGGCGACGAGATCACGCGGACCGTGTCCGTCGAGATTCCGGCGAGCGCGCGCGGCACCGTCTCGATCATGGTGGCCGACGGCACCCGCCTGTCGCAGTGGGAGGCGCGGGAGCTGCAGATCCAGCCGCTGCAGGCGCGCGGCCTGCCGCAGATGATCCGGGTCCTCAACAACGCGCGGAAGAACAACCGCCTGTACGTGCGCCTGCTGGGCCGCGACGGTGGCGCGGTGGTCAAGGGCGAATCGCTCTCGTCGCTGCCGCCGTCGGTGATGGCCATCCTCGAGTCGGACCGCAACGGCGGCAGCTTCAAACCGCTCCAGAACGCCGTGCTGGGCGAATGGGAGCTCGCGACCGAGCACGCCGTGAACGGATCGCGCACGCTGTCGCTGGCGATCGAGGAATAGTCGGGACGTTTCCATCTCTGAGTCATCTATGAAGCGAAGTGTTCTCGCGGCGCTTTTCCTGTGCCTCGCCGCCGGGGCGACCCATGCCGCGCTGCCGACCTTCTGGCAGGTGTCCACCGAGGCCGAGTTCCTCCAGGGCGAGGTCGAAAACCTCTCGATCGACTCGTACGGCCGGCTGACCCTCGGTCCGGCGACGGCCACGGTGTACGAGTCGAGCGCCCCGTTCCTCTGGACGGTCGTGCCGGCGGCCGACGGCTCGCTCTTCGTCGGCAGCGGCAACGAGGGGCAGGTGTTCCGCATCGATCCGGCCGGCAAGGGCGCGGTCTTCTTCGACGCCGAGGAGCTCGAGGTCCACGCCATCGCGCCGGCGCCGGGCGGCGGCGTCTACGTGGGGACGTCGCCCGACGGCAAGATCTACCGCGTGGATGCGGCCGGCAAGAGCGCGGTCTTCTTCGATCCGCCCGATCGCTACATCTGGAGCCTCGCGGTGGATCAGGCCGGCAACGTCTTCGCGGGCACCGGCGACAAGGGGCTCATCTACAAGATTGGCGCCGACGGCCGCGGCGCGCCGTTCTACCAGACCAAGGCGACGCACGTGATGGCGCTCGCCTTCGACCGCGGCGGACGCCTGCTGGCAGCCACCGAGTCGCCCGGCCGTGTGTTTCAGATCGACGCCGGCGGCAAGCCGTTCGTGCTGCTCGACACGCCGTACAGCGAAATCCGCGCGCTGCGCGTCAACGCCCGGGGTCATGTCTACGTCGCCGCGGTCAGCGGCCGCCCCACGCCGGCGCCCGAACGGCCGGCGACCCCCGCGCCCGAGCCGGCGCCGCCGCCGGTGGCGTCGGTCTCCACCGAGGTGGTCTCGATCACGATTGCCGCCGACGCCTCGAGCGCCCAGACCGGCAGCCCGCCCCCGCCGGCGCCGCGCCCCAGCCCGGGCGGGCTCGGCAGCGGCGCCATCTACCGCATCCTGCCGGACGGCGTCTCCGATCTCATCTGGCAGCTGCGCGAGGACGTGCCGTACGACCTGGCATTCGAGGCCGACGGCGACGTGCTGGTCGCCACCGGCAACAAAGGGAAGATTTACCGCCTCGCGGGCGATCCCATGCAGCCGACGCTCGTCACACGCGCACTGGTGCAGCAGGTCACGAGCCTCGTACCCGATCGGGATGGCCGCGTGCTGTTTGCCAGCTCGAATCCGGGCAAGGTGTTCCGGCTCTCGGCCGCGCGCGCCGATCGCGGCACCTACGTCTCCGACGTGCGCGACGCGCAGTCGGTCGCCGCGTGGGGCGCCATCAAGTGGCAGGCCGCGGGGCCGCAGGGCACGAAGGTCGAGATCTCCACGCGCTCGGGAAACACGCGCACGGCCGACGAGACGTGGAGCGACTGGAGCGCGCCGTACACAGACGAGGCCGGCAGCCCGATCGTCAGCCCGCGCGCCAGGTACCTGCAGTGGCGCGCCGTCCTGACCGCCAGCCGTGACCGGTCACCGGTGCTGACCTCCGTGACCGCCGCGTACCTGCCGCGCAACGCGCGGCCGCGCGTGACGTCGATCACGATCCACCCGCCCGGCACCGTGTTTCAGCGACCGTTCCCGACCGGCGAGCCGGAGATTGCCGGCTTCGAGGGGGAGACGCCCGAGCGGCGCGCGGCCGCACAGAACGCGCCCGGCGGCGCCGGCAACGTGAACCAGCAGCCGGCGCTCGGCCGGAGGACGTACCAGCGAGGGCTCCTCACGTTCGTCTGGCGCGCGGAGGATGAAAACCGCGACCAGCTGACTTACGACGTGCTCTACCGCCGCGAAGGCGACACCGCATGGAAGCCGCTCCGGCGCGGGATCGAGGATCCGATTTTCGTGTGGGACACGACGTCGGTGCCGAACGGCCGCTACGTGCTGCAGGTCCTCGCCTCGGATCTGCCGGCGAACGCACCCGAGGCGGCGCTGACCGGATCGCTCGAGAGCACGACGTTCGAGATCGACAACACGCCGCCGGTGGTGACAGTCACCGGCGTCCGCCGCGACGCGAACCGGACGATGATTGCCTTCGACGTGCGCGACAGCGACTCGGCCGTGCAGAAGGCCGAGTACTCTCTCGACGGCGACCGCTGGCAGACGATCTACCCCAGGGACGGCATCGCCGACTCGCGCTTCGAGCAGTTCGAACTGGCGATCGAGGGGGATCCGGCGGCGCGCGGCGTGATCATCCGCGCCACCGACGCGCTGAACAACGTTACGAGCGCGCGGGGCGAGGCGCCGGCCGGCCGCCGCTGAGTGGCTTGTCGACCGGCCCTGCGGACGCTTTGACCGTCGTCCGGGCCAGCAGCCACACCATGTGGACCACGTCGCCCTGTGCCGCCGGGGCGGGTGCCACGGGGGTGAACCGGGCGTCCTTGAGCGCGTCGACCAGCAGCGCGCTGACCTCCGCCGCCGGCTCCCGCGCCGACCGCAGCAGCTCGTAGGTCGCCACGCGGCCGCCGCCGCTCACCACCGCCGACAGCAGGAAGACCGCCTCACCCTCCGGCGCGACGAGCGGCGGAGGCTCCGGCAGGAGCGGCCGCGGCGCCGGCAGGCTGGCCCGCCCAGAGACCAGCGGCGCCGGCAGGCTGGCCCGCCCAGAGACCAGCGCCGCCAGCGAGTCCGGCCGCTCAGACCGCACGACGCCGGAGACGGCCGCGATCGCCGATACGCACAGCAGCAGCGCCAGCGTGGCACCGAGCGCCGGCCAGAGGAACCGCGTATCGGCGCACATCGCGCGGCACCGCGCCGCGAGCGACTGGTCGCGCTCGGCGTCGATGCGCGCCAGCACGCCCGACTGGATCGCGGCGAGCGCCGCGACGTCGGCCGCCGTGATCGTCGAGCCGGGCGGTCCCACGCGCAGCGCGGATCCAATCAGCCGCAGGTCCTCCACCCGCGCGCGGCACGTCTCGCACCAGCGCAGGTGCGCGTCGAGGGCGACCTGCTCGTCGACGGGCAGCTCGGCGTCCACGAACGTCTCGAGCATGCCCCGCGCCGTATGACATCCCAGATACGGAATCATGGACGGAGCCCCAGCAGGTCGGCCCGCAGCGCCTGCCGCGCGCGGGTCAGCCGCGATTTCACCGTCCCCACCGCGACGTCCAGCGAAAACGCGATCTCGTCGTAGCGCAGCCCGTCGACTTCGCGCAGGATGAGCGCCGTACGCTGATCGAACGGGAGCCGGTCGAGCGCCTGCCGGATCCTTGCCGCCGTCTCCTTGCTCGCGAGCAGGCGATCGGGCAGCACGTCCTGCCGCGATTCCACGTCGCCGAACGTGTGCAGGTACTGCTCGAGCGACACCTGGTCGCTTCGATGGCGGCGCCGCCACCACCGCTGGCGGTTGCGCGCCTGGTTGACCACGATGCGGTAGATCCACGTGCGCAGCGCCGACTGGCCGCGGAAGCTGGAGAGCGTGCGGAACACCCGGAGGAACACCTCCTGCGAGAGATCGAGCGCTTCGTCGTGATCGCCCAGCAGGTTGAGCGCGAGGCCGTACACCATGCGCTGGTGCGCGGAGACGAGCTCCGCACACGCGCTCTCATCGCCGGACGTGCACTGCGCGATGAGCGCAGCTTCGCCGCTGTCGACGTCCGACCAGCTGATCGCGCCGGCGTTCTTCACCAGTTCTCCGGGAACAAAGCTCCCCATGGATCCTACCACTCACTTAGACACCGGCGGGCGCCGGCGGGTTCCCCGGCCCGCGCGGGGTCTGTTACGATTGCCTGCGGATGAAGCGCCTGCTCGTGCTCTCCGTCGGTCTGGCGGCGCTGACGTTCGGCGTCGTCCTGGCGTGGTACGCCGTCCGCCAGGAGCGCGAGTTCCAGCGGCTGATCGCCGCCGGCGACGCCGCGCTGGCGCGCGACCAGACTTACGGCGCAATCGAGGCGTTCAGCGGCGCGCTGGCTCTGAAGCGCGACTCGATGCTGGCCTACCTGAAGCGCGGCGACACCTACCGCCGCCGCGGCGAACTCGACTCGGCGCTCCGCGACCTGCGACAGGCCGCCGCGCTCGACGCGTCGGCGCCGCGTCCGATCGAGCTGCTCGGGGACGTGAACGCCGCAATGGGGCGCTACGAGCGCGCCGCCGAGCACTACCGGGCCTTCACCCAGCTCGACGACCGGTCGCCGCGCGTCTTCTACAAGCTGGCGCTCGCCTACTACCGCAACGGCCAGATCGAACAGGCGATCGAGCCGCTCCGCCAGGCGGTGGCCCTCGACGGCCGGTTCACCGAGGCGCACTATCTGCTCGGCGTCTGCCTGCGCGATCGCGCAGACGAGGACGGCGCGCTCGAGGCGCTCACGCGTGCGGTCGAAATCAATCCGGCGTTTGCCGCGGCGCGAGAGGAGCTGGCGGACCTGTACGAGCGGACCGGGCGGCGCGTCGAGGCGATCGAGCAGCTCGAGGCGCTCGCGGCGCTGGAGCCGTCGCGGCCCGAACGTCTGGTCAGCGTGGGGCTCGCGTACGCCCGCTGGGGCCGGACCGATGCCGCCATCCTCACGCTGGGCCGCGCCGCGGAACGGTTTCCCGACCAGCCGGCCGTCTACACCGCTCTCGGCCGGGTCTGGCTGCAGGACGCCGAGCTCAGGAACGACCGCGTGGCGCTCGGCAAGGCGCTCGAGGCGCTCCAGCCGACGGCCGTCACGGCCGCCGCGTCGAGCGATGCGCTGATGCTGTACGGCCGTGCGATGTTCCTCGCCGGCGACCTGGCGGCCGCCGAACGGCTGCTGCAGCAGGCCACAACGCGCTCACCCGTCGAACCGGTCGCCTTCCGGTATCTGGCAGACGCGGCCGAACGCCTCGGGCACGTCGCGGCCGCGCAGGACGCCCTGCGCCGGTACGTCGCGCTGGTGGGGGATAGCGAGGTCGAGCCGGCGATCAGCGACCGGCTCGCACGTCTGCAGCGCCGCGCCCGAACGTAGAACCACGAAGCACACGAAGATCACGAAGAACACGAATATCTTTTTCGAATACGAATATCTTTTTCGAATTTCGTGACCTTCGCGATCTTCGTGACCTTCGTGACCTTCGTGGTTCTTAAAGACGCCTTCCGTGCGTCGCGGGATCGAGGCGGTCGCGCAGCCCGTCGCCGAGAAAGTTGAACCCGAGCACGAGCATCGCGATCGCCAGCCCCGGAAAGATCGTCAGATGCGGCGCATCGAGCAGATGCCCGCGCCCGTAGTTGAGCATCGTGCCCCAGCTCGGCGTCGGCGGCTGCACTCCCAGGCCGAGGAAGCTGAGCGCCGCTTCGGCCAGAATCGCGCCTCCCATCCCGAGCGTGGCCTGCACCGTCACCGCCGGCAGCGCGCTCGGAATGATGTGCCGCACCAGAATCCGCGGGGTCGCCGCGCCGAGCGCGCGCGCCGCCTGCACGAACTCGAACTCGCGCGCGCGCAGCACCTGCCCGCGGACGAGCCGGGCGTAGCCAACCCACCCGATCAGCGACAGCGCAAGAACGACGTTGGTGAGGCTCGGACCGAGGACGGCGACGAGCGCAATGGCGAGGAGCAGTCCCGGAAACGCCAGCAGAATGTCGATCAGCCGGCTGATCGCCTCGTCTACGCGGCCGCCGAAGTACCCGGCGACGGACCCGAGCGCGATCCCCATCGTCGACGACACGCCGACGACAACGAGGCCGACCAGCAGCGAGATGCGCGCGCCCGCCAGCACGCGCGCGAAGATGTCGCGCCCCAGCTCGTCGAGGCCGAACCAGTGCGTTGCGCTCGGCCCTTCCAGCCGCAGCGCCAGTTGCTGCGCCGCCGGATCGAAGGGCACCACCCACGGGCCGACGACAGCGGCGACGACGGCGAGGAGCACGATGAACGCGCCGGCGCGGGCCATGCGTCAGTCGTAGCGAATTCGCGGGTCCAGGACGCCGTACACGAGATCCGTCAGCAGGTTCATGCCGACGTAGGTGACGGCAATGAACAGGATGCATCCCTGCACGAGCGGGTAGTCGCGGAACCCGATCGACTGGATCAGCAGGCGGCCGATGCCGGGCCAGGCGAAGATCGTCTCCGTAATGACGGCGCCGGTGAGCACCGCCCCGAATTGCAGGCCAATCAGCGTGACGACCGGGATCAGGCTGTTGCGGAAGGCGTGGCGGAGCACGGCGCGGGCGCGCGAGGCGCCGCGGGCGCGGGCCGCCTGCACGTACGGCTCCCGCAGCTCCTCGAGGAGCGAGGCGCGCGTCATGCGAGCCAGGATCGCCGCCAGCGCCGCGCCCAGCGAGACGGCGGGCAGCACGAGATGGGCCGGCGTGCCCCGGCCCGAGACCGGCAGCCAGCCGAGCTCCACGGCGAACACGATCGCCAGCAGCGGCCCGAGCCAGAAATTCGGGACCGAGATGCCCATCAGCGCCAGCGTCGTTGCCAGATGGTCGACGGACGTGCCGCGGCCGACGGCGGCGATGATGCCGAGCGGGATCGCGACGCCGATCGCCACGAACATCGCCGCGGCCGCCAGTTCCAGCGTTGCCGGCACGCGATCGAGGATCGCTTGCGCGACCGGCTCGTTCGTCCGCAGCGACGTGCCGAGATCGCCGCGCGCGATGCCGCTCAGGAAGACGCCGTACTGCTCGAGCAGCGGACGGTCGAGGCCGAGGCGGCGGCGCAGCGCCTCGACGTCTTCCTCGGCGGCCGTTTCGCCGAGCATCGCTTGCGCCGGATCGCCCGGAATGAAGTGGATGAGCGCGAAGACGAGCGTGGCGACGCCCAGCAGGACCGGGATCGTGAGCGCCAGACGACGAACGAGATACCGGAGCACGGGGGAGACTTAGACCGCTTTCCGTGTCCCCGGAACACCGAGGCACCGAGCCACCGAGACCAGGATAAAAAGACTTTCTCGGTGCCTCGGTGTCTCGGTGGTACGTGGACGTGAAAAGCGCATTACTCGTCGAGCGTGAAGACGTACAGAGCGTTCCCGCTCTGCGGATGCCGCACGTCGGGCGCAATCGTCCGCGGCACGTTGCGCGGGCTGCCGCCGCCGAGACCCGTCGACACCGCGATGTACTGCTTCCCGCCCACGCTGAAGGACACGGGGAACCCCTGCACGGAGGTGCCGAGGCGAATCTTCCAGATCTCCTTGCCGGTCCGCACGTCGTACGCGTGGAAGTAGCGATCGAGGTCGCCGGCGAAGACCAGGCCCCCGGCCGTCGAGAGCGCCGCCGTCAGAAACGGCGCCCGCTGCTCGACGCTCCACACCTCGCGCAGCGTGTTGACGTCGTACGCGGCCAGCTTCCCGATGTTGCCGTTGGTGCCGGGCATCTCGAAGAACTTGCGGTCACCCTGCGTCCCTCCTGATCCTTCGGCGAATTCCACCTTGCGGCCGGCAATCTCCATGCACGACTGCGCGAGCGGAATGATCAACAGCCCCGCGCCCGGGTGATGGCTCGTGGCGTGCCAGTTGTGGCCGCCTTCGGTACTCGGGCACGACGAGACCCATTCGCCGACTTTCGCGCCCATGATCTCGGCGCGATATCGCGGCACACCCGACTCGAGATCGATGCGGTCGAAGATGTTCTGAAAGACCGTTTCCTTGAAGCCGGCGAACTCGCCCGTCGTCCGATCGAGCCGCCAGAGGATGCCCGGCTTGCCGATCGTAAAGACGAACTTCCGGGGACCGACGTCGACGAGCACGCGCTCGTAGACCTCGTCGAGGTCGAGCGACTCGCCCGGGGCGTGCTGGTAGAACCAGGCCAGCTCGCCGGTGTCGGGCCGGAGCGCCACCGTGGTGCTGGTGTAGAGCACGCGGTCCGACGTCTTCATGTTGCGGCTCGCCGCCACCCACGGCTTGGCCTGCGCCACGCCCCAGAACGTGAGATCGAGATCCGGATCGTAGCTGCCGGTGATCCAGGTTTCACCGCCTTTGCGGAACATGTCAGCCACGTCGCCCCACGTGTCGCCGCCGCGCTCGCCGCGGTGCGCGATGGTGTGGAACTTCCAGATCTGCTTGCCCGTCTGGGCATCGTACGCGCTGATGTAGCAGCGATCTTCCTGGAAGCGCGCGCAGCCGGTCAGCCCCTGGATGACCTTGCCGCGGATCACGATCGGGCCACTGCTGTTGGAAAATCCCTTGTTCCGTGCGGTGAGCGGGACGTCCCACACCAGACGTCCGGTTCGCGCCTCGAGCGCCACGAGGCGCGCGTCCGAGGTGGCCACGAAGACCTTGTCCTGGTAGATCGCGATGTTCCGCATCGTGCTGGGACCCACGGGCCCGACCTGGTGCTCCCAGATCAGTTCGCCCGTCCGCGCATTGAGCGCCTGTACGATGTTGCCGGTGTTGATCAGGTAGATGATGCCGTCGTGGACGAGCGGCGACGGCTCGCTCTGGCCGCCTTCGTTCATCGCCCACACCCAGGCGAGTCGCAGCCGGCCCACGTTGGCCGGCGTGATCTCGGCCAATGGACTGTGGCTCCCGGCCTGGTAGTTGCGCCGGACCATCAGCCAGTCTCCGGGCGGCGGATTGCGCAGCATCGCGTCGGTCACGGGCACGAAGTTCGGCACGTCACCGGTGAACGTGAGGCCAGGTGCTCGTCGCGGCGCGGCGCCACCGGCGGCCGCGGGCGCTGCGTCGTCGCCCTGCGGCGCGCTCGGCGCTTGCCCGCCGGCGAGCGTCCCGATGGCTGCGGTGCTCGTCAGCGTAAGTGCCTGACCGCCCGACCTGCCGCCGTTCGCCTGCAGGATGTACGCACTGATGGCGAGCGCCTGGTCGACCGTCAAGGGCGGACCGCCCGGCGGCATCGCTTTCTGGATGTACTCCGTCAGCTCACGGGCCGGGCGCGTGCGCCAAGTGTTGAGGAAGCTCACGCCGGCCAGCGCGGGCGCCTCGTTGTTCCCCCGCAGGTCCGGCATGTGGCAGCCCGCGCAGGTGCCCTCGTACGCCGCCCGGCCATCGACCGCCTGCGCCGCCGTGAAGCCGCCCGCGGCGGGAGGCTGCTGCCCGCTGGTCACGGCGACGGTCAGCGCCACCACCGTTGCCAGGTACATTGCGATGCGCCTCATCGTTTGACCTCCTGAGGGAACAACCAGCCCCAGAGGTTCCCCTCCGGTGCCTTTTCGCTGTTGATCTGGATGTAGAGCGACAGTTTCTCGAGCGCGCCGCGCTGCTGGTTGGTCAGATCGACCACGCCCTTGAGTGTGCCGCGCGTGGCGTTGGAGACCGTCAGGTCCGCAATCGCCGTGCCGCGCATCGCGCGCGGCGCCAGATGCAGTCGGGCCGACGTGGCGGGCGACCGCAGTCCTTCGAACGTGCCTTCAATCGTCAGCCGGTTGCCCGTGAGCATGGCGGTCGCGGATCCCTGACCGGCGACCGTCTCCTGCATCGCGACCGTGAGGGGCACGACCGCGAGGCGGGCGATAAACGTTCGCGACTGGGCGGCCGCGGACGCGCCCCACAGCGCGACGGCGACCGCGCTGCCAAGCAAGGCCGCGCGTGCGTGTCTCATACCCGTGATACTCCTTGCGGGAGCAGATGGTACACCGGCTGGGCCTCGAAAGCGTAGGCCGGGCCCTCTCGCCCCACCGGGTGCGGCCGACGACGATAAAATGGCGGTGATGGACGCCGAGCTGGAACGGGCGCTCCGCGGACTCGAAGAAGCGGCGGAATTTGCGAGAACGTACCGGTTCGAGTTGACCGACGACTACTTGGCGCTTATCGCCCGGGTGGAAGCACACCCGCAGAATCAATCCGGCTCCGACAAGAGTCACGTCTGGCGCGGCTTACAGGCCTACAAAAACGTTTTCAAGAACGTCAGACTCGCTCCGCGACAGCCGTGACCGACCCCTTCGCACCACTTGCGCGTGCGCTCGCGGAGCGGGGGGTGCGATATGTGCTGATTGGCGTGTCGGGGGCCAATTTCTACGCCGTTCCGCCGGCCAGTAGATTCGTCACCGACGATTACGCCCTCTTCCTGCCGCCGGATCCGGACAATCTGGTCCGAGCGTGGGGCGCCTGCGAGGAGGTCGGCGGCGAATTGTGGCTGACGGATGAACCGCTCGATCGTCCGCGCGCCCGCTGGCTTGCCGAGCGTATCATCGAGCGTCGCGCCGTCACGCGCGTCACCGGCGCACACGACCTGAAAGTTGACCTCACCCTCGTCATGAAGGGCTTCGAGTTCGAGGCGGTCTGGAGACAGCGCCGTCTGTTTCTGGTCGAAAGCATCGAAGTGCCAACAGCGCGCCTCCTGCACATCGTCGCATCGAAGCAGGCAGCTGGTCGCTTGAAGGACCAGCTCTTCCTGGCGACCCACCAGGACGCGCTCGAGCAACTTCTGAAGAAGCCGAAGCTGGATTGACCGAGCGCCCTCAGTCGGCGGACACCAGCTGCTTCAGCTCCTCGAACCAGTTCTGCACCACGATGATCTGCGGCGCGACCGTCGTCTGATCCGATCGGCCTCCCGCCTTAATCATGACGAACCGCAGGCCGTCCGGTGCGATGTCGTACGTGCGCCCCGGGTTCCCTCCGGGAATAGTGAAGCACCCTTCGTTGAGCAGCCTCACCGGCGCGCCCGACGTCCATGCCGTGCCGCCCTCCACAGGGACCCGCATCAACGCGCCGGTGGGCGAGAGGTAAAACAGCTCCCGTCCGGTGCGCGCCCACAGTGGCCGGGTGCCGCCCCCTGTCGAGATCTGCCAACGGCCACGATTCACATCCGGGTACGGACGTACGTAGATTTCAAAACTGCCCAGAGTCGTTCGCCTCGTAGGCCAGCCAGCGCCCGTCTGGAGAAATGTCGCCGTTTCGTTCGGTGAACGGCGTCTGCACGAGCGGCATCACGCCGTCTGCCCCGACCGGCCGTCGCTGTGTTGAACCGCCCAAGGGTAGCTGAAGCTGCATGACATCGCCCCCGGTCGTCGCGCCTGTCTGATTGAAGACAATCCGGCTCCCGTCAGGCGACATCGCCGTCGGATCTTGTAAGGTGTGCATGATCGCGCCGATCAGGCTGGCGTGGCTCTTCCCTTCGAACGCCTTCCGCCCTGTCAGCATCTCGTAGAGCACGGCGCCGAATGCGAAGATGTCGGTCCGCGCGTCGGCATCTTTCCCCTCGAGCTGCTCCGGCGCCATGTACTGGAACGTCCCGAGGATCGTGCCTTGCTCGGTCAGGCTGGCCTTCCCGGCCGGCGTCGTCGGCAACATCGACAGCGTCGTGCCCGCCACAGCCGAGGCAGCAGGCTTTGCCAGGCCGAAATCGAGCAGCTTGGCCTGCGGCGAGCCCTGCCGCCCCCCGCTCGATTTCGCCAGCATGATGTTGCCGGGCTTCAGGTCGCGATGCACGATGCCCGCGCGG
>JACPTI010000129.1 GCA_016192845.1 Acidobacteriota bacterium | reverse complement strand
CTTGGCTGCGGCGTCGGTCCCCTCGGGCACGCGGATCAGGATGTGGCTGGCGCGTACGCGTTCCGCCCGCTGGAATTCCGATGGATTCTTGGCGTAGAAGTCGTCGACCTGGTCCGCGGTCACCGTCGCCCGCTTGGCGACCTCCGCGTCGATCAGCTGATCGATCTGCATCCCCTCGCGCACGTCGGCCCGCAGGCCTTCGAGCGTCATCTTGCGCTGATCGAGCGTCTGCGCGAACACCTGCTCCGAGGGAAACTGTGACTTGATCTGGGCGATGCGCGCCTCCACGTCGGCCTCGGGGACGGCGATCTTGCGCGCCGCGCTTTCCTGCACGAGCAGGCGGTACGCCACCAGCTGATCGAGCACGCCGCGGACGATGCGGTCGCGCTGGTCCGGCGGAACCTTCTGGCCGGCACGCGCCTCGAACTCGCCCACCGCGTTTTCGAGATCGCCCCGGCTGATGGCATCCCCGTTGACGCGTGCCACGACGTCGGGCAGCTGGGCCGGCACGGGCTTGGCCGTCGCCTCAGCCGGCGGCGCAGCCTGGGCCGGCGACTCGCTGCTGGCGACGGCGGGCGTGCCGCGCGAGCAGGCCGCGAGCGTAAAAACAACAATCAGCGTCAAGAGTCGAGTCACGGCTGCTCCTTGGAAGTTAGCCGGTAGCTGGTAGTGGCTAGCTGGTAGCCGGTAGCTGGTAGCTGGTAGGAGGAAGGGGGTTCGCGTTCGTGGTTCTCGCTCCAGCTACCAGCTACGAGCTGCCGGCTACCGGCTACATCGTAGTAGGTCGGAGGGGGAATCCGCCAGCGAATATCGCCGGGCTCGCCGCCTACCAGCTGTCCCTCCACTGATCGAAGCGCCCGGTATCGTGGTCAAGATTGCGCAGCCACTCGTCGCTCATGCGCGGCAGCGCCGGCCCGCGGGTCCGGCGCCGGATGCGCCCGAGCGCGGAGGCCCGCAGCGCGGCCAGGGCACCGAGCGCCGCGGGTGGGAGCAGGCGGCGCAACAGTTGTGCGGGGAGCGCAAGCGTACGATCGGCCACATCGGGTGCGTGCCTTCAACTCGCCTGCCAGGCCGTGGGGCTGTCGGGGTCGGCGGTATATACTGAAACTTCCTGCCAGGCTGGAACAGCCTGCCGTGCCGAGGTAGCTCAGTTGGTAGAGCACGTGACTGAAAATCACGGTGTCGGCAGTTCGATTCTGCCCCTCGGCACCACCTAATCAATTTCCCGTTGCGCTGCCGGGGTTAGTCGCGGCCGCCACAGAGTTCGTGGCAATCGACCCTTGGGCGACCAGGCTCAACGCGAAGTCCTGAACTGAGAACACGAGATCGCGAAAATCTCCGGGCGGGTAGACCGGCGTGCATTAGACTCTGGCAGGGCCGCCGGACTGACCTGATCGTACAAGGCGAGCACGGTCAAGGATCGCGCAGATCAGCACGGCCAGCCACGGCCGCCGGTGCCACCCGGCCGACCATTCGGTCGAACCGGCGACAAGCCGATCCCGGCCTATCCAGAGCGCCACCAGCACGGCCAGCGGCACGGGCCAGTACGCCGTCAGGAAAGGGTGATGCTCACCGCGCAGAAGGTGATACGGCGCGAACGCGTAGAGCAAGCTGACGGCGACGGCGGTCGGCCATGTCACACCGAAATGGCGCAGCACGCCGAGCGCGCAGAGAAAGACCAGCGGGAAACTCATGAGAAAGAAATTATTGAGGGCCAGCGCGTCGAGTCGCACGTCGAAGACCGTGGCGACCACGAGCAGGCACAGGACGAGTGCCGTGAGATATCCTGCGATCGCACGGCTGCGCGTAGTGAGACGAGGGGCTTCACTCACGGCTCGCATCTGAGTCGCCTGCCTGGACCACTTCCTTGGTGTCGGGTTGGCGTGCTTATATCAGGAGCGAGGGGGTAGCGCAACCCTTCTCATCGAAGCCCGACAGGTGCCGCATGGCGCATTTCTTCCGGCAATTATCAGCCGTCGTGGCCATCTGCTGCGGCATGGCCTTCGCTCTACCTGCGCCTCAGACGACCAACACGTTCACGCAGCAGCGCGACCGAATGGTTGCCGACCAGATCCAGCGGCGCGGGGTCGCGAACCCGCGCGTGCTCGAGGCGATGCGCACCGTTCCGAGGCACCGTTTCGTGCCCGCGACGCTGCAGCACCTGGCGTACACCGATCGTCCGCTGCCGATCGGCCACGGCCAGACGATCTCCCAGCCGTTCATCGTCGCGTACATGAGCGAGGCGCTGGGCGTCGAGCCGGCGCACAAAGTGCTCGAGATCGGCACCGGCAGCGGGTATCAGGCCGCCGTGCTGGCGCACCTGGCGCGCGTCGTCTACACGATCGAAATCGTGCCCGAGCTGGCCAGACGCGCGGCGGCCACACTGAAGGAGCTCGGGTACACCAGCGTGCACGTGCGGGAAGGGGATGGCTACGCGGGGTGGCCGGAGCAGGCGCCGTTCGACCGGATCATGGTCACCGCCGCGCCCGATCGGATTCCGCAGCCGCTCATCGACCAGCTGCGGGCCGGCGGGCGGATGGTGATTCCGGTCGGCGCCGCCGAGCAGTGGCTGACCGTGGTGGAGAAGACCGCGACCGGCGTGGTTCAGCGCCGCACGATTCCCGTGCGGTTCGTGCCGTTCACGAGAGGCCGAGCAGGCTGAGCGCCCTTGTCTCCACGGAACACCGACTCACCGAGGCACCGAGGCCAAATTTGAAAAATATTCTCGGTGTCTCAGTGCCTCGGTGGTACGGAGGGGGTGAATCTGCCTTCAATCAGACGGCCGCGATCTCCGGTTCGCGCAGCAGGCCCAGTTCCTTTCGGACGCGATCCTCGATCATCTGCCGGATGTCCGGGTTCTCCTTGAGGAACTGCTTGGCGTTCTCCCGCCCCTGGCCGAGGCGCTCGCCGCCGTACGCGAACCAGGCGCCGCTCTTCTCGATGATGCGCTTGTCGACGGCCAGGTCGAGCAGGTCCCCCTCGCGCGAGATTCCCTCGCCGTACATGATGTCGAACTCGGCCTCGCGGAACGGCGGCGCCAGCTTGTTCTTGACCACCTTGACGCGCGTGCGGCCGCCAATCACCTGATCGCCGTCCTTGATGCTGGCAATGCGGCGGATGTCGACGCGGACCGACGCGTAGAACTTCAGCGCGCGGCCGCCCGTCGTCGTCTCCGGGTTGCCGAACATGACGCCGATCTTCTCGCGCAGCTGATTGATGAAGATGAGCGTCGTCTTCGACTTCGAGACGACCCCCGTCAGCTTGCGGAGCGCCTGCGACATCAGGCGCGCCTGCAGCCCCATCTGCGCCTCGCCCATCTCACCCTCGATCTCCGCCTTGGGGACGAGCGCGGCGACCGAGTCGACCACCACGACGTCGACGCCGCCCGACCGGATGAGCACTTCGACGATCTCGAGCGCCTGTTCGCCGTGGTCCGGCTGCGACACCAGCAGGTTCTCGATGTCGACGCCGAGTTTCTGCGCGTACTGGGCGTCGAGCGCGTGCTCGGCATCGACAAACGCCGCCATGCCGCCGGCGCGTTGCGCTTCGGCAATCACCTGCAGCGCGAGCGTCGTCTTGCCGGACGATTCCGGGCCGTAGATCTCCACGACGCGGCCGCGCGGCATGCCGCCGATGCCCAGGGCGTAGTCGATGCTGATGGCGCCGGTCGGAATCACCTCGACCGGCGCGATCGCGCCCCGCTGGCCGAGGCGCATGATCGACCCTTTGCCGAACTGCTTCTCAATCTGCCCGACGGCGATATCGAGCGCCTTGTTGCGTTCTTTCTGATCGTCGAGTGGCATGCGATCTCCTTGAGGGCGATGGTGGCTTGCAGGTGTGACGGGGGAGGTCACGGCCGGGGTTGATCCTAGGAGCGTGCCGCACGAAAGTCAAGCGACAATCTGTGCACAGCTGCCCTGTTCAGCCAAACCAGTCAATCACTTACGAGCGGAGGCCACTTTCGCCCTGTCGGCCCGCGGTGGCAGAATTTGCCGACCCGATCGGCCAAAACGCGAGCAATTTCTGCCAACCCCAAACTCCCAATTCCCAACTCCTAAGCCCGGTGTGAGCTCCTGTCTTGGGAGTTTGGACGTTGGAAGTTGGGAGTTGATCAGACTCGTTCGACTGCCAGCGCCACGCCGTTGCCGCCGCCGAGACAGAGCGTCGCCACGCCGCGCTTCAGGGTCCGCTGTTTCAGTGCGTAGAGCAGGGTGGTGAGGATGCGGGCGCCGCTCGCCCCGATCGGATGGCCGAGCGCCACCGCGCCGCCGTTGACGTTCACCTTGTCGGGGTCGATGCCGAGCTCCCGGAGCACGGCGACGGCCTGGACCGAAAACGCTTCGTTCAGCTCGAACAGGTCCACCTCGTCTGCGCGCCAGCCTGCTTTCGCAAGGACACGGCGTACCGCCTCGACCGGCGTCATCAGGAGGTACTTCGGCGGCAACCCGCTGGTCGCCTGGCCAACGATCCGCGCCATCGGCGTGACGCTGAGGCTGGCTGCGCGCTTCGCGGACATCACGACGAGCGCGGCGGCGGCGTCGTTGACCGGCGGGGCGTTGCCGGCCGTGACCGTCCCGTCCTTCTTGAACGCGGGCTTGAGCGCAGCAAGGGCGGCCAGGGTGGCATCCGGGCGCACCGACTCGTCGCGATCGACAACCGTCGGAGCGGCGGATCCAGCCCCGCGAGAACCTGGCCTGCGCTCCGGCATCCCAACGGGCAGCATCTCGGCTTTGAAACGCCCCGCCGCCTGCGCCGCCGCCGCCTTGCAGTGGCTCTTCAGCGCGTACTCGTCCTGCTGGTCGCGCCCGATGTCGTACTCGGTGGCGATCACCTCGCCGGCGGTGCCCATGTGGCACTGCTCGAAGGAGCACCAGAGCCCGTCGACGATCATCGCGTCGAGGACCTGCTGGTGGCCCATGCGCAGGCCCTCGCGTGCGCCCGGGAGCAGATACGGTGTGTTGCTCATCGACTCCATACCGCCGGCCACGGCGATCTCGATGTCGCCGTTGGCAATACCCTGCGCCGCCAGCATCACCGCCTTCAGCCCGGAGCCGCAGACTTTGTTGATTGTGAGCGCCGCCACGTGGTTCCCAAGTCCGCCGCGGAGCGCCGCCTGCCTCGCCGGCGCCTGGCCCAGGCCGGCGGAGACGACGTTGCCCATGATGCACTCCTCGACGCTGGCGGGATCGATACCCGCGCGCGCCACGGCCTCACGGACAACGAGCGCGCCGAGGTCGGTCGCGGAAAGATCCTTCAGGCCGCCGAGGAACTTGCCCGTCGGGGTACGGACGGCCGAGACGATGACGGCTTCCTGCATATCTCGATTGTACCGGCCGCAAGCCGTATCCGGAGATTCGGGCCTACAATGCCTGCGTTATGACCGCACCGGGAAGCGTGACGCGCCTCCTCGTGGCGTGGGGCAAGGGCGACGAGGCCGCGCTCGGGCGGTTGATTCCGCTCGTCGAGCGCGAGCTGCACCGGATCGCCCGGCGCTGCATGGCGGGCGAGCGCGCCGGCCACAGCCTGCAGGCGACGGCGCTCGTCAACGAGGCCTACCTGCGGCTCGTCGACATCCAGCACGTCAACTGGCAGGACCGCGCCCACTTTCTGGCGATGTCTGCGCGGCTGATGCGGCGCGTTCTCGTCGACTGGGCCCGGTCCAAACGGTATCAGAAACGTGGCGGCGGCGCGGTACGCGTGACGTTCGATGAAACGCTGCCGGTGGCCAACGCCCGAGGACAGGATCTCGTCGCGCTGGATGACGCGCTGCAGGCGCTGGCAAAGTTCGACGAGCGCAAGAGCCGCGTCGTCGAGTTGCGCTACTTCGGCGGGCTCAGCGTGGAAGAAACCGCCGAGGTGCTCCAGGTGTCGCCCGACACCGTCATGCGCGACTGGAAGCTCGCGAAGGCGTGGCTGCTGCGCGAAATCCGCGGCAGCCGATGACGTCACGACCCGACGGCGCGTGAGATGCGCACCTCGAAGCGCCGCCACGGGCTGACGCGGTCGCCGGGCGTATGGACGTGCGTCGCCCGGAGGGATGTGCGCGACGACAGCGGGACGTCGGCGCCCGAGACCACCCGGCGGAGGCGCGTCAGCGATCCGGCGGCGGGCGTGTCGAGGTCCGTCTCGCCCCACAAGATCACGGGCCCTACCGGCACACGACCGGCGAGATGTGATGAGGCGCGCGCGTCGCCGGGACGGCCGGCCGAGAGCCGCATCGACGACCGCACGCCCAGGGCGGCTGTGGCGCCAACCCGAATGGATGGCAGCTCGATCTGGACGAGGCGCATCGCCGCACGGGCGGGATCAGACTGGTCCCACTGCTGCTGAAGCTGAACCGCCACCGCGCCGCCGCGGCGCCGCCATTCGAGCGTCACGTCGTGCGGGCGCTGGCTGCGCGAGCACGACCCGTCGTACTGCAGGCGCAGGGTACCGCGCGGCAGGCGATCCACCTGAAGCGCAACCGACCGGCTGACGTGCTCGTCGCGCCGTCCATCGAGCGCGCGCACGGCACCAAGCCGTCCTTCGGCCGTGACGCCCGTCGCCAGCTGCGCGCGCAGTGTTGAAAAGCGCCGAGTCGCTCCCGCGAACGGCACGGGGCCCAATAGGGTCATGTTTCGACCCGCATGTGACGCGCCCGCCTCGAACAAGGCGCGGCGCCACCGGCCGGTCACCGCGGCGATTGCGAGAGGCGTCCATGTACCGCGGCTTCGCGTGCCTCCCGCGTCGCCGATGAACGTCAGATGCCGCGTGAAATCCACCTGTGTGCCGACTCCGACAGCCGGACTCACGCCGCTGGCGTCGCCGAGCGGCGCGACGACTCGAGGCGAGATCGCAACGCCGGGGCGCAGGTTAATCGTGCCGGAAAAGGCGAGCAGGTGCGGAACGGCCGGCTCCAGAGGATTGAGCGAACGGCCCTGACCGAGGCGGCCTGCCACGAGCGTGCCCGCAACGGCTCGGCCCGTGACTGCGACCGCAACGCCTCGCACCGCCTGCGGCGCGAGCGCCAGTCCCGGAAGCGCTGACGGCTGAAAGACGACCTGGAGCTGATGCTCGCCATACCGCGGTGCCAGCGATACACCGTGCACGTTGAATCGCGGCAGAGGGAGATTCCATCCGGTCAGCCGGGACTGCGATCCGCCGCCCGAGAGCGTCAACGTCGAAAGAATACGCTGCGACCCGGCAGCGGCGAGCTCCATCGTGACTGGTGTGGCGGGCGAGCCGGGACGAACGGTGACGGTCACGCGCGTCTCGTCGGCGGCAACGCGCACGGGAACGCCGAGCCCCATGGCGGCGGCGGCAGCCGCAGCGGTCAAGCGGCAACCGGGTCGCATTTCTACTGCGCCTGCGCGGCATCCGCCCGGCGCACTTCAGCGCGCACCCGGTTGCCGGCCCGGACGGCCCCGTCGGTCTCGAAGCCATGCGACACGCGGCGCCCCTCCCGCTCGTAGAAGAAGAACATCGCAGCGGTGCTCGTCACCGCGGGGCTGCCCAGCACCTCCACCACGTGCCGGAGTTCGTGACCGATCGACCCCATCAGATCCCAGTCGGCTTTGCGAGGGTCGACCCTCACCTGGAGGATCCGGGCAGGGCCGGCGGCGGTCACCGTGACGAGGCACGCGCGAACACCGCGACCGCAGTCGCCGGGTTCCACGTAGACAATACCGTCACTCGCCTCGATCGCATCCACCAGACTGCGAAACGTGGTCGACCGCTCGGCCGCCTGACGGATGACCGACGCCAGCTCGGGGCTGTGCGTGCGCACGTGCGTGGGGGCCACCGCGGCGGGCGCCGCCGTCGACGCATTGGCTTCCGTCGCCGGAATGCCCACGGGAGCCACGCTGAGTGCCATGCTGATCACCAGGTTTCGCGTTGTCTTCGTCACGGCGTCTCCCTCCTCGCCGACGGAGGCGGGAAACGCCGGGGAAAACTGGCAGGGGCTCAGCGCCGGACGGGCGTCAGAAGGCGGGGTGTAGAATCGGCGCCGTCACCCGGCCATGGACGCCGAGCGCTGGCGGCAGATTTCGGCGCTCTATCACGCGGCGTCAGCGCGCCCGGCGGAGGAGCGCGCGGCGTTTCTGGCGGAGGCGTGCGCGGGCGACGAGGCGCTGCGGCAGGAAGTGGAGGGGCTGCTCAACGCACCGGCGAGCGCCAAAGGATTCCTGCAAGGTCCCGCGCTCGCCGCGCCGTTCGTGACCGAGTCAGCCGAGGGGCGCCTGGCGCGCGGCGGCGGCCCCGCCGCGACACGGTCGCTCCTTACGGGGCGCCGCCTTGGCGTCTATCAGCTGCAGGAGCGGATCGGGGCGGGTGGAATGGGCGACGTGTATCGCGCCCGCGATACGCGGCTCGGGCGCGATGTCGCCATCAAAGTCCTGCCGCGTGCGTTTACCGACGATCCCGACCGGCTGGCGCGCTTCGAGCGCGAGGCGCGCGTGCTGGCGGCGCTCAATCATCCGAATATCGCAACGATTCACGAGGTCGAGGAAAGCGACGGCCTGCGGGGCCTCGTAATGGAGTTGATCGAGGGGGAGACGCTCGGCGGGAGGATTGCGCGAGGTCCGCTGAACCTTGCCGAGGCGCTGACGATCGCCCGGCAGGTGGCCGACGCGATCGAGGCGGCGCATGAGAAAGGAATCATCCATCGCGACCTCAAGCCCGCGAACATCAAGATCACGCCGGCGGGCGCCGCAAAGGTGCTCGACTTCGGGTTGGCGAAAGCATTCGCCGGCGACAGGGCCGTCGATCTGTCGGGCGCTCCAACCGTCACGAGCAACCGTACACAGCAAGGACTGCTGGCCGGCACTCCGGCCTACATGAGTCCCGAACAGGCACGAGGGCAGGCGGTCGATAAACGCACCGACATCTGGGCGTTCGGCTGCGTGCTCTACGAAATGGTGACAGGGCATGCAGCCTTCGCCCGCGACACAGTGACCGATACGCTCGCGGCCGTCGTCAACAGCGAGCCGGAGTGGACGCGCTGCCGAAAGGCGTCCCCCTTCCGATCTCGCGCCTGATTCGCCGGTGCCTCGCAAAAGACCCGCGGCAGCGGCTGCGCGATATCGGCGATGCGCGACTCGAGCTGCACGAGGCGCTGAGCGACCCTATCGGCAGTCAGACAACGCCGGTCTCGCGCGCCCGTGGACGCGTGCCAGCGCTCGCGCTTGCCGCCGCATCCATCGCCGGAGGCGCGATTGTGGCCGGTATCGTCGTGTGGAATCTCTCGGGCGCACAGTCGTCCGAGTTGTTGGAGAGTGCCTCGGTGCGCGTGCATCGACTGACGGATGCAAGGGGGCTCGAGGAGTTTCCGGCGCTGTCTCCCGATGGCCGATCGGTCGCCTTTGTCGCGTCGGCCGGCGGGAACCTGCAGATCTTCGTCCGTCTGACTGCCGGCGGCAACGCGCTGCAGCTCACGCGCGATGCAGCCGATCACGTGTATCCGCGCTGGTCTCCCGATTCGGCGTCGATCCTGTATTACTCGCCCGCCCTGGACGGCAACTCCCCGGGCGCCATCTGGGAGATCCCGGCGCTTGGCGGACCGGCGCGTCGCATCGCGAGCAGTCTCGGTGGCGGGCGGCCCTCCGGTGGTCGTCCGGGACGACCGCGCCGCGAGTCCCGCCATTGGCCCGGACGGCGAGACGCTCTACTACCTAATTCAACTGCCGGTCGTCACCGGCGGATCCGACGTCGAAATCCGTGTCGCCAAGCCCGAAAGCGCGCCGTCCCGCCTGCTCGCACGCATTCCGGCCACGCGCACTGCGCCCTGGCTGGCGTTTCAGCCGGTGATCTCGCCGGATGGCCGCTGGCTCGTGTTGGGTCTGCTCGACGAGGCCGTCACGAACCTGTGGGCCGTCTCCACGTCGACCGGACAACTGCGTCAGCTCACCGACTTCGGGCAGCAGCCGACGTTCATCACGCGCCGCGTCTCGTGGTCATCCGACGGACGGTTCATCTTCGCGGCGGTCGGGCAGGGTGACAGCGACGTCGTGTTCCTCGACGGCGTGAAGCCGTGAAGCGCGCCGCCGATCAGGCGCGCCATCACGTAGGCCAGCACCTTGGCCGTTACCCCCGCCTGCGATCCTGCCGCGTCTGGAACTCATAGTCGGGTAGGGTATCCATTGCAGCCTCCAGGCGAGCACGAACGCGCGAAGGAGGCAACAGGGCCAGAATATCAGGGACCGGCTGAAGCCTTCATCTGCGATACACTCTCCGTTGTCATGCAGTCGTGGTCGCCCGCGCTGGCCGAACCCGAGCCTCGTACCGTACCGATGTCGATCGAGGAATGGGCGGCGCTTCCCGAAGATGCTCCCGGCGAGATCGTAGACGGCTACCTCACGGAGGAAGAGGTGCCCGATCCGATTCATGAGCTGTTGGTATCGTGGCTGGTGGTGCTCTTCCGTTCGTGGCTGGGGGCGGGGCACGGATTCGTGTTCGGATCAGAGGTCAAATTCGTCGTCAGCGCCACTCGCGGACGGAAGCCGGATATCAGTGTCTACCTCCCGGAGCGGCCCGCGCCTCCGCGCCGCGGGCTCCTGCACGACCCTCCTGACCTCGTCGTGGAAGTGATTTCTCCATCGCCCCGCGACGAGCGGCGCGACCGTGTCGACAAGATGGACGACTACGCCGCGTTCGGGGTGTCCTTCTACTGGCTTGTGGACCCGGCGCTCGGCTCGCTCGAGATCTTCGAGCTCCAGGGTGGACGGTACATCCGTGCACGTGCCGCGGTCGAAGGCACGATCGAAAACGTTCCCGGGTGCCCAGGTCTGGTGCTCAACGTGGCTCAACGTGGACGAGCTGTGGGCCGAACTGCGTCGCTTGAGCGAGGAAGATCGCGCTCCGCATTCCAAGCCCTGACGGTCGCGCGGACAGAGCGCGACTCTCGATCGACGGCGGCACGGCCCTGAATCAACAAGCGGTGTAGAATCGGCACCGTCAAGCGGCCATGGATGCCGAGCGCTGGCGGCAGATTTCCGCGCTCTATCACGCCGCGCTGGCGCGCCCGGTTGAACAGCGCCCGGCGTTTCTGGCGGAGGCGTGCGCGGGCGACGAGGCGCTACGGCAGGAAGTGGCGGCGCTCTTCGAGTCGTCCGCCACGGCGGAGCGGTTCCTGCGCGATCCTGCCCTCGCTGTCGCGGCGCAGCTGGCGAACGAAGTCACGGCTGCGGCGCCGGCAGCGCTGAGGGACCAACGGCTCGGTGTGTATCAGCTCCAGGAGCGGATTGGCGCCGGCGGGATGGGCGAAGTGTACCGAGCCCGCGACACGCGGCTGGGACGCGACGTCGCCATCAAGATTCTGCCGCGCGCGTTTACCGACAACCCCGACCGGCTCGCGCGCTTCGAGCGCGAGGCGCGCGTGCTCGCCGCGCTCAATCATCCGAACATCGCCACGATTCAGGGGGTGGAAGAGAGCGACGGCGTCCGTGCGCTCGTCATGGAACTGGTTGACGGCGAGACACTGGCCGATCGGATCCGTCGCGGCCCGATGCCCGTCATGGAGGCGCTTCCGATTGCCCGCCAGATGGCGGAGGCGCTCGAAGCCGCTCACGACAAAGGGATCGTCCATCGCGATCTCAAGCCCGCGAACATCTGCATCACGCCGACCGGCGTCGTAAAGGTGCTCGATTTCGGGTTGGCGAAGGTGACGGCGGCCGACGCGGCGGAATCGCAGGCGCCCACGGTTACGGTGGACGGCACGCATGAAGGCCTCATCGTCGGCACGGCGGGCTACATGAGTCCCGAGCAGGCGCGCGGACAGCCTGTCGACCGGCGTGCAGATATGTGGGCATTCGGCTGCGTCCTCTGCTCGCGGCGGCCGCCTCACTCGTCGGCGGCGGCATCCTGGCGGGTCTCACCGTCTGGCTGGTCACGCGCGCGGCGCCGCCACAGGTGACGCGCTTCACGATTACGCCACCCGCCACCTCGCCGCTGACCATTGAGGGGACGAACCGCGACCTGGCGACCTCGCCCGACGGCAGGCAAGTCGTCTACGTCGCCGCCGGCGGGACGCAGCTCGTCGTCCACGCTCTCGACCAGCTCACGCCGACCGTGCTGACCGATGTGGGCCGGCCCAGCAATCCGGTGTTCTCACCCGATGGGGAGTGGATCGCGTTCTACGACGGTGCTACTGCGCTCAGGAAGGTGCCCGCTACCGGCGGGCCGGTGGTGACACTGAGCGCCATCGACGGCCCGCCGCGCGGGCTGAGTTGGGGATCGGACGACACGATTGTGTTCATGCGAGGTAACGTCCCGCGCGGGTTGTTTCAGATCAGAGCAGCCGGCGGGCAGCCCACCGCGCTGACGTCGCCGGATCCGACGCAGGGAGAGGCTTTCCACGACTGGCCCGAAGTGTTGCCGGGGGCCCGAGCAGTGCTCTTCAACATCAGTCCGGGTCCCGGCCCGGCGCAGATTGCCGTATTGGACCTGCGGACCGGGACACGAAAGGTGCTCCTCAGCCAGGGCAGCCAGGCCCACTATGTCGCACCCGGATATCTCGTTTACAACGTGGCGGGGACGTTGTGGGCGGTCGCATTCGATCTGGAGCGGCTTGCTGTGTCCGGATCGCCGGTGCCCGTTGTCGAAGGCGTCATGACGATGAGCGCTGCACGCCTGGCCGCAGACTTCAGTGTCGCTCCAAACGGCACGCTCATTTATGTACCCGCCGGAGCGGCGACAGGCGCCCGGCGCACGCTCACGTGGGTGGATCGGCAGGGGCGCGAAGAGATGCTGCCGGCGCCCACACGGGCCTATGTGTATCCGCGTCTCTCTCCGGACGGGACGCGCGTTGCGGTCGCTATCGCCGATCAGGAGAACGACATCTGGATCTGGGACATCCCACGACAGAGGCTGACGCGATTCACGTTCAATCCCGCCTTCGATCTCTTTCCGGTGTGGACTCCGGATGGGCGGCGCCTCATATGGGGAGTCGGATCGGTAGGCGCCGACGTGTACTGGCAGGCGGCCGATGGGACCGGAACAATCGAGCGGCTGACCGAAACGCCCAATGTCGAGTATCCCTCGGCTATCTCGCCGGACGGGACGCGGGTGCTCGTGCGGGAGGACGCACCAGGAACGAGCCAGGACGTGTCGGTGATGAACCTGGCCGGCGATCGACGAGTGACGTCGCTCATCCGGACGACGTTCAACGAACGCAATGGAGAAATCTCACCAGATGGCCGATGGCTGGCCTACGAGTCGAATGAATCTGGAGGGGAAGAAATCTACGTACGACCGTTTCCCGCTGTCGAGACAGGCCGCTGGCAAGTGTCGACGGGAGGCGGACGACAGCCGTTGTGGGCACGCAGCGGCCGAGAGCTCTTCTACCGCGCGGCGGATGGTGCGCTGATGAGAGTGGATGTCGAAGGTGGCGGCAGTGCCGACCAGCCCACCAGTTTCAACACCGGCCCGCCGGTGCTCCTCGCCAGCCGAGCATATTACAGCGGCAGCGCCGGTCTGCTGGGCCGGACGTACGATGTATCCCCCGACGGGCAGCGTTTTCTCATGATCAAGGAAGGCGCAGCGGCCAGCGACGCCGCAGCGTCGCCGGCGATCGTCGTCGTGCAGAACTGGGTGGAGGAGCTGAAGCGGCTCGTGCCTGCCGGCAGGTGAGCGCCTTCGCACCTCCCGCGCGTCACGGCCCTAGCGGACGCGCTCGTCGATCCGGGCCAGGATCTCGGCGAGCCGCAGCAGGATCTCTCGGTTCGCAGCCTGGGTTTCCTGGATGAGTTGGCGTGTCGCGGCCTCCTCGCGGGCGATGAGCTCGCGGGTCGCAGCAGACTCACGCGCGACGAGGTCTCTCGTCTCGGCCTGGGTTTCCCGGATCAGCCGCTGGGTCTCGACCTGGGTATCTCGGATCAATACCGCGATTTCCCGGCGGGTCATGCGGCCGTTATAGACGGAGAAGACGCCGACGATGACGCCGAAGATCGTGATGCCGGAGACGAAGAGGGTGAAGAGTTCGAGAAAGCTCATGGCAGTCCGTCGCCGACACTGATTATCGGGCAGATCGGCCACCGACGGCCACACGGCGTCCCCTGCGAAGTGACGGGTGAGAAGCGCGGGGCGCGCGCTCATTGTGCGCGCGACTGCCGCCAGCCTTGCCTGTCGTAGAATGGGCGCGACGCGAGCCATGGATCCCGCCCGCTGGCGACGGATCGAGGAGCTGTACCACGCGGCGCTCGCCCGGCCCGAGACCGATCGCGGAGCGTTTCTGGCCCGGGCGTGCGCGGGTGATGACGCGCTGCACCAGGAGGTGCAGGCGCTGCTCGACACGCCCGCGACAGCCGAGAGATTCCTCGCTGAGCCTGCGCTCGCCGTGGCAGCGCAGATGGTGACCGATTCCCCGGCCGCCGTAGGGCGGGTCCTTTCGGATCCGCCGGCCTTGGCGGGTCAACGGCTCGGTGTCTATCACCTGCAGGAGCGCATCGGCGCCGGCGGGATGGGCGACGTCTATCGCGCCCGCGACACGCGGCTGGGACGCGACGTGGCCATCAAGATTCTGCCGCGCGCGTTTACCGACGACCCAGACCGGCTAGCACGCTTCGAGCGCGAGGCGCGCGTGCTGGCGGCGCTCAATCATCCGAACATTGCGACGATTCATGAGGTCGAGGAGGCAGACCTGTCGGGTCCGGCTGAAGCCGGACGCCACGTACGCGGCCTGGTTATGGAGCTCGTTAAAGGCGACACGCTGGCCGAACGCCTCGCGGGTGCGGGCCTGCCGCTGACCGAGACACTCCGGATCGCGCGGCAGATCACCGAGGCGCTCGAGGCGGCGCACGAGAAAGGAATCGTGCACCGCGACCTCAAACCCGCGAACATCAAGATCACGCCGGCAGGCGCCGTTAAGGTGCTCGACTTCGGGCTGGCGAAGGCGTTCCCCGGCGACAGCGCCGCCGATCTGTCGGGCGCTCCGACCATCACGAGCAACCGCACACAGCAGGGCATGCTGGCCGGCACCCCGGCCTACATGAGTCCCGAACAGGCGCGAGGGCAGGCCGTCGACCGACGCACGGACATCTGGGGCTTCGGCTGCGTGCTCTACGAGATGCTCACGACGCGGCCCGCCTTTGCCGCGGCCACCGTCTCGGACACGATTGCGCACGTGCTCGAACGCGAACCGGATTGGAGCGCGCTGCCCGAGCAGACAGCACCGACGATTCGTCGGCTGTTGCACCACTGCCTCGAAAAAGATCCCGGGCGGCGGCTTCACGACATCGCAGACGCCAGAATCGAGATCGATGATGCCCTTGCCCGACCATCGCCAGACGTTGTTCGTGTGGAACGGCGCCGGCGCCCGGTGTGGGTGTTCGCCGGAGTGGTTGCGCTGGTGGCGGTAACGACGACGCTGCTGGCCCTAGCCCTATGGATGCTGCGACCGGGAGAATCGCTGTCAGCGGCGCGGGTGACTCGACTGACGATGACGGTTCCTGCCGGCATGCAGGTGGGAAGAGTCGGGCCGCTGGAAGATCCGGCGCTTGCCTTGTCTCCCGACGGGAGGCAGCTCGTCTACGTGGGAATTCAGCAGGGGAGAGCGCAGCTCTACATCCGGGTGCTCGACGGGATCGAGGTGCGCGCGCTCCAGGGCACGGACGGCGCTATCGCCCCGTTTTTCTCGCCCGACGGCCAATGGATCGCCTTCTTCGCACAGGGGAAGCTGAAGAAGATCGCCGTCAGCGGAGGCGCGATTCAGATTCTCTGTGATGCGCCCGGCGTCGCCGGCAGGAGCGGAACCTGGGCGCCCGATGACATCATCTACTTCCCGCTTGCCGACGTCTCCGGAATCTGGAAAGTGCCCGCATCCGGAGGCACACCGACCGAAGTCACCACGCTGAATCGCAGCAGAGGTGAAGTGAGCCATCGCGCGCCCCAGGTGCTGCCCGGGAACAGAGCGTTGCTGTTCACCGTCTGGAACGGGCTCGGCCTGGACGAACGACAGCTCCACGTGCGGTCGCTCGAAACGGGGGAGCGACGCATGCTCCTTTCAGGCGGCCACAGCGGGCGCTATGTCGCCACAGGGCACTTGGTATATGCACGCGCGGAAACGCTGATGGCCGTGCCCATGAATCTGGCTCGCCTTGAAGTCACGGGCGCGCCGGTTGCGCTCGCGGAGCAGGTGCGTGCGTGGCCGCAGGCAGCCCAGTTTTCCATCTCCGACTCGGGAGATCTGGCGTATCTGCAGGGAAATCCTGGCCGGTTCCAGCGTCGGCTGGTCTGGATCGATCGCAAGGGCAACATGGAACCGCTGCCGGTCCCCCCGGGCGAATACGAGGCTATCAGCATCTCGCCGGATGGCGGTCAGGCTGCCGTGGTGGTAAGGGAAGGAACCCTTGGGATCTGGATCTACGAGTTCGCACGTTCGACGCTGGCACCGTTCATCACGACAGCGGGCGGCAGTCAAGCGCCGATCTGGACGGCCGATGGCTCGCGAATCATCTATCGCGGGACACGAATGGGCTTTCGCAATCTGTTCTGGCGAGCGGCGGACGGCGCAACGACCGAAGAGCGACTGACCACCAAGGAGAACACGCTCCAAGTGCCGTCGTCGGTGTCACCAGATGGACGGTGGCTCGCGTTTCTCGAGGCAAACGTCGGCACTGGCAACGACATCTGGCTGCTCAGCCTCGATGACGCGCGTACGCTGCGACCGTTCTTGGCGAATCCGACATTCTCCGAAGGGAATACTCGTTTCTCTCCGGATGGCCGGTGGATCGCCTACCTCTCCAATGAGTCGGGCCGCAATGAGGTGTACGTCCAGCCGTTCCCGGGCCCCGGAGGAAGACACCTGATTTCGACGCAGGGTGCCGATGACCCTCTATGGTCGAAAACGGGACGCGAGCTCTTTTACGAGAGCGGCGACACGCTCATGGCCGTCGAGGTCAGGACGCAGCCAACATTCTGGGCCGGAACCCCGCGCGTGCTTTTCGAAACGCGTTTTTTTAACGCCGTGGGCCGGTCGTGGGATGTTACTCCCGACGGCCAGCGGTTCCTCAAAATCGAGACGATCGAGCCCGACGTGCCTCCAACGCACATCAACATCGTCCTGAACTGGTTTCAAGAGCTGCGGGACAAGGTGGGCCAGCCAGACTAGCCACCGACTTCTTCGACGAGCTGCGCCGCCGCGTGCCCGAGAGTCCGTAGCCGCTCACCAGCCCCTGGCGACCTATTCCCGCATGTCCACCCACCCTAGCGGGCGAGCGCCAGCGCCCCATCCTGAATCCGCTTCACCTCCTCGAGCGTAAACAGCGCCGCGCCTTGTCCGAGATGCTCTGCGGCGTCGCGACCTGCGCGGATGATCGTTGCGGACCCTGTCGCGCCACTCGACTGCAGCGCTCCGCCAATCAGGCGCGCCATCACGCAGGCCAGCACCTTGGCCGTCACCCCCGTATCCCCGATGTCCTGGAACAGAATGTGCGCCACGTGCATACGCGGCTCGAGGTGTTCTGCCGCGTCGATCCCGATGATTCTTCCGCCGTCTTCCCGTCCGGCCGTGCGCCGGAGCATCGTCAGCCGCATGGTGCCGGCGCGGAGCGCGCCGGCATCCTGGTCTACCCAGACGATGCCGATCCCCAGCGGGCGATAGACATCGGTCACCAGCTGCGTGGCGCGCCGGAGCACGTCCGGCGGCACGGCGGCGTAGTCCCGGACCACGACGAATACCGGGATATCCGGTCTGGCTATCGCCTCGCTCCCTGCGAGCGCCAGTGCGGCAATCACACCAGCGGCTACCAAACGTGCAACGGACGTCATCGTCGCCTCCTTTGCGTGTTGTGGCGCGGACCGCGTGAGGTCCGCGCCCCCGGCAAAACGCCGCCGACCGCCGCTACCGCGTGACATCCGGATAGAGGAACTGCCGCCCGGTGGACTCGCCGATGGGGTACCACGCCGTAATGCGCGGCGCCTGTCCCGGGCGCGTCTCCGCAAGCGTCACGAGCCGATTCGCGGCCGGCCCCGTGGGCCGTGGGATCTCACGCGTGAAGCCGGTGAAGTAGAGCTGCAACCGGTCGCGGCTCAGCACGCGGACGATGTCGGGACGCAGCGGGATCAGCTCGAAGGTGTACGTCCCGCGCGGCAGCGTGACGCCCGGCAGGCCGACCGCGCCGCTGAAGGTGAGATGGTTCACTTTGGGCGCCACCATCGAGGCCGCGTCGCCAGACGGGGCGATGACCGTGCCGAACACGAGAGCGCCGCTCAGCAGCAGCGCGAGGTTCCGAGTACGCATGACGGTTCTCCTTGGTGTGGACCGGCCCATCACGGGGTCCCCGTCCCGCACCATGCGCAACGGGGTGCTTTCCGGTCCTCACCGTAGAAGGCGGGAACCGGGTCGGAAAACTGGCACGGCGCGGGCGACCCCCAGGAAGATCGCCTCCGCCGGGGGGCGTACAATGGCGCCGCCCTGCACCCAAAGGTATGGATCCAGCCCGCTGGCGCGAGATCGAGCGGCTGTATTACGCGGCGCTGTCGCGTCCGGTCGAGGAGCGCGCGGCGTTTCTGGCGGACGCCTGCGGAAGCGATGCGCGGCTGCGCGAGGAAGTCGCTTCGCTGCTGCTGGTCGCCCGACAATCGGACCGTGGCCTACGAGTCGAACGAGAGTGGCAACTGGGACATCTGGGTCGCGCAGGTCGGCGGCGCAAGAGCCGTGAATCGGACGGCCGATCACACCGGCGTCGATCGATATGCGAGCTGGTCGCCGGATGGGCGTCAGATCGCGTTCTGGTCCGATCGGGACGGCGGCGGGTACTACGTGATGCCGGCCCTGGGCGGCCCTGCGGTGAAACTGATTGCAACGCCCGGTACGGGTCAGTCCTATCACAGCGCACCCGAGTGGTCGGCGGATGGCACTCGGTTGGCGGCGACGGCGTACACCATCACCGGGTCTCGATTCGAACAGTTCGTCGAGGTGGTGTCGGTCGTCACGCGCGAATCACGAACGATCCCATTGCCAGGAACCGAGGAGTCTCGTCACGACTTGAGCTGGTCGGCCGACGGCCGATACCTCGCCTACGTTGAAGCCGGACGCCACGAATCCGAGATCGCCCACTTGAGAGTGCTTCGCCTGTCCGATGGCGCGTCCTTCGTCATTGTCAACGCCCCCGCGAATGTGCGCCGGCCGCGCTGGTCGAGAGACGGACGCCATCTGTTCTACGTATGCAACTGCGTCGGGCCGACGGACCTGTGGCGACAGCGACTCGCGAATGGACAGGCCGTCGGGTCGCCGGAGCGCGTCACGAGCGGCCTCGAGATCCGCGATTTCGCCTTTTCGCCTGACGGATCGCGCTTGGTGTACTCGAAAGGCCGCTGGGTCTCCAATTTCTGGCGCGTGCCGGTCCTCGACGACCGGCCGGCTACGTGGGCCGATGCCGAGCAGGTCACGTTCGATCAGGCGTATGTCGAGTTTCTCGACGTGTCGCCGGAGGGGCACCGGATTGCCTACAGCTCCGATCGGACGGGGAACCAGGATATCTGGGTGATGCCGATCGGCGGCGAGCCTGTTCAGCTGACGATGGATCCGGCGCCCGATTGGGGGCCCGGCTGGTCGCCGGACGGACGCCGCATCGCGTTCTATTCTTATCGCACGGGAGATCGCGAGATCTTCATGATGCCCGCGACGGGAGGCCCGGCGACGCAGTTGACCAGAAGTCCGGGTCTTGATGCAGGGGCGCACTGGTCGCCGGACGGACGTGAGATCGCGTTCCGATCGGAGCGCACCGGCGATTCGGAGGTATGGGTGATCTCGGCCGACGCCCGGGAGTCGCGCCAGCTTACGAAACACCCGGCGAGCGACGGGCTTCCCACCTGGTCCCCTGACGGCCTGTGGATCGCCTTCAGCTCGAATCGAGGTGGACGGAACCAGATCTGGCGGGCTCCAGCAAGCGGAGGCGAGGCGGAGCTGCTGACGCGCGGCGAGGGCATCGGGGTGCGATGGTCCGCCGACGGCACTTTTCTGTACTTCACCGGTGACGGCGAGAGAGCCGGCAACGTCTGGAGATTCTCGTTCAAGGACCGCACCGAGCGGCCGGTCACGAATCTCGTCGGCCGGCGGGGGACTCTCGGGATCATGCAACCGGCGCTCGACGGAAAGTTTCTCTACTTTCCGTGGCGCGACGACCTCGGGGACATCTGGGTGATGGATGTCGTCCAGTGACTCGAGATCGGCTCACCGGAAAATGTCCGAGCGCGGTTCTTCCTGCGCGAACGCCGGGCGCAGGTAGATATACCCGTTCAGCAATTTCAGCATTCGCGGATAGGCCCTGTCGCGTTCCTGCTGCGTGTACTGCGTCGCGTGACACGTGAACGCCGCCCGTGTCGTGTCGAAATCGCGCGGCTCAAACGGCACGCGAACGGTCAGGTAGCGATCCAGGGTCGGCGTGCGGGCGAACGGACTGTCGGGCACGGCCGCCGTGCGCTCCGGCGGGAACCCGGGATGGAATGTTCGTGATTCTCGTCCCTTTGTCGCCGCTCGTCGCGAGCACCAGACGCACATCGGCTCCCTCCCGGGCGTAGCGCGCCAGCAGCGGTCCGACCGCAATTTCATCGTCGGGATGCGCAAAGATCGCCACGAGCACAGGACGACTGGAGCTCTGCGCGATGACGACAGGAGGCGATGCCACGCTCGCCGCGACGAACATCCCGATTACCGCCAGCGGTCCAAGGATGCGCGACATACAGCCTCCCGTGTGATGGTCTGAGTCTCACAGCCCGCGGCTTGCCGGCGGCACGATGCCGTTCAACCGTAGATACACGACCATCTGCCCGTAGACGTCCATGGAGTGGCCGAGGAGAAACCAGAACACGCGTGCCCGCGTGGACGGTCCAAGAAATCCGGCGTCGATCGTCTCTCTGACGCTGGCGTCCGTCTGTGCGTTGAGGAGCGCCGTACCGTAATCGTAGGACTCAGCGAGAGCTTTGAGCATGTCGGCCTTCGTCTTCACGCTCTCCGCCGTAAACGACGGTGGCGCCGCGGTTCCCCCAACCAGCTTCAGCAGATCCACATTGACGAGCGCCACGTGCATGACCTGCTCGCCGTAGCTGCGCTGCGGGGGCGTCGACTTGTAGCCGAACCCGTCCTCGGGCATCGCGTCGGCAATTTTCAGCATGGTGTCCTTCTGCTCCTGCCAGTCCTTGAGCAGGTCGCCGAGCACGGTGGCCCCGCCAGCAGCGGCTCCCGGTCCGGCGGGAGTATCGGCTGTCGGGCCCTCTCCTGACTGCGGCGCGCCGCCACAGGCTGCAAGCGCCGCACACATCAGTGCCAGAATGAACATCCGGCGGACTCCTCCCAGCGTCATGTTTCCTCCTCGCGTCTGCTGCCCAGTGCGTGAAGGGGTTAACTCGGTGGGGAATGCTACACCCGAACACCTGCGCCGTGACGGCGCGTGTGGAGGAGCGTAGAATAGCGCCGCCACGGCATGGATCCCATCCGCTGGAAGGAGATCGAGCGGCTGTTCCATGCGGCGTCAGCGCGCCCGGCCGGGGAGCGTGCGGCGTTTCTGGCCGAGGCGTGCGCCGGGGACGAGACGCTGCGGTAGGAAGTGAATCAGGAAGGCGTGACGCACGGAACGGTGTGCCGGCCGTGCCTGCGGTACACACGAAAATCCCTGTCAGTGGTCAAGAGGATAGGGTCGTCAAGCGTTTCGGACATCCGGACGAGTGACGCATCCGCGAGACTCGCCGGTACATCCACGTACTTCTGCATCAACTTCAAGACGGCGTCCAGGTTGTCGCTCATGTCGAATGCGACGGCCACGGCCTGACGGCGCAAGAGCGCGCTCAAGACAGGTGTTCCGCGTGGCCCCAGAAGGTGGAACGCTTCGGACAATGCGGCTTCGCACGTTTTCCAGGGTGGCGCGAGACGTTCGGCTTGTGAGACCGCCCAGTGATGATGAGCATCGCGGCCGCTGAGAAGCGCTACCAGGAACCCTGCGTCAACGAGGACGTTTCCGGCCATACCCTGTGGCCCTCAAGTAATTCTTCTTTCGTGCACTCAGATCAGGCGGGAGGCCATCCACGGAACCGACGAGATCGGCGATGTCGTGAAAGAGTGACATTCGGTGTCGGCCTGCTCGAGCGGCGCTCCGCAACCGCTCGCGAACGACATCGGACTTCGACATCTTGCGTGCTCGCGACTCGGCATCGATCTGCGCCGCGAGCGCGTCGGGCAGCCGTACCGTCAGGGTCCTCATAACCCGGTTAGTGTATGACAGGTATGCCACTTGTGCAATACCGTTACGCCGGCGTGAGGCTTCTGCGCGTATTCCGGGGGCGACTGCGTCAACTCACGGATCTCTCCGCGGGCCGACGTTCATCGTACGCCGCGCCTCCTGGTCGGCTGACGGTCGGTTCCTCTTCGCAGCGGTCGGAGAAGGTGACAGCGACGTCGTGCTGCTGGATGGCCTGACACCGTAGCGGCATCGACGACTTGGGATGACCGCGCTACTCCTGCAGAATCTCCTGAACGGTCAGCCGGAACTCCGGCAGCACATCCGACCTGATGGGCGTCAGGTAGTCGAACCCCTCGGTGCTGACCACGCGGCCGCCGGCCGCGCGCAGCACCTCGAAGTGATCGCTGAGCTCATGGAGCAGCCAGATCTCGCGGACGCCGTATTCCGCGAACCACTTGATCCGCTCCTGCAACTTCCCGATGCGTGGGTTCGGTGACAGCACCTCGAGCACCAGGTCGGGCGCGCCGACGATCTTCTGGCGCCGCACCTGCCACCGCGCATGCGAGATGCAGACCAGGTCCGGCTGCAGGATCAGCGCACGGTCCCAGTCGAGGATGATGTCCAGCGGAGAGAGAAGAACTCTTCCCAGCCGCCGTTCGCGCACGTGCGGCGCAAGTGCCAGGTAGAACGCGCCGACGGCCTGCTGGTGCCGAACGGCCGGCGCGTCTGCGACGCGCAGCGCGCCATAAATGAGCTCGGTCGGCTGGAGTGTTTCCGGAGTCCGCAGGTACTCGTCGGTCGTCAACAGCGGCGCAGGTGCCATGACGCTTCTCCCCAGCACGACGACGACGATGCCATCGTCCTGGCGGGATTGCAAGCGGAGGATGGTTGCGACGGAAGTTATTTCGAGGTGACCTCCAGCCGCCGAATCGTGTCGGCGCCAAGCACCGCCTGAAGGCGGTTGCGGATCAGAGCGGCCGAGCGCTCCACCTCGCGCCGCCAGGCCGCGTCCTTCGCCCGTACATACAGTACTGACTCCCGGAGCTCGACCATCGTGGCGCGATCGACGGCCGGCCCGACCGCCGTCCGCCACGCAAACGCCACCTTCTCCGGCGTCAGCGGCGCATTGCGCACAACTCGCGCGACGGCCTCCGGGACCACCTGCTGCACAGGAATCACGCGCGTGAGGATAGCATTGACGGGTGCGATTCGTCCTGGCATCTGCATCGCCGCGTCGTGCCGAACTGCTGCGGGCTGCCGGATTCGACTTCGACGTGATGCCCGCGCACGTGGACGAGACGCTGGACGTCGAGGAGACGCCGGACGGCTACGTCCGCCGCCTCGCGCAGCTGAAGGCGGAGGCGGTCGCCGCGCATGCCCCGGACCGGGTCGTCCTGGGCGCCGACACGGCTGTCGTCGTCGACCACGACGTGCTCAGCAAGCCGACAGACGTCGAAGACGCTCGGCGGATGCTGCGGCGGCTGTCGGGCCGGGAGCACGTGGTGATGACCGCTGTATGCTTACTGATCCCGGGTCCGGCTGAAGCCGGACGCTACGAAAGCCCGGTTCCGGCTCAAGCCGAGCGCTACGTGGCACGCGAAAGGGGATCGAAGCGGATCCAGACGGGCGTGGCCCGGACGACGGTCGAGTTCGCGCCGCTCAGCCCGGAGGAAATCAACTGGTACGTGGGCAGCGGGGAACCGATGGACAAGGCGGGTGCCTATGCCGTACAGGGGCTGGCCTCGCGGTTCATCACCCGGGTGGACGGCTCGTATTCCAATGTCGTCGGCCTCCCGGTTGCGGTAGTCTATGAGCTGTGCAAGAGGGCCGGAATACTGGTATTCTGAGGACGCCGCGCGCTGTCGCGCGGCGGCGCAGCCGCCGCGGCCTAAATATATGAGCCACAAAGCCATAAAGATCGGGCTGACCAGCCTCGTGCTCGCCCTGGCATTCGGAGGGCTCCTCTACACGACACTGGGGGAAAGTGCGCAGTACTACAAATACGTGGACGAGGTGATGACTCAACCGGATGCGTGGTACGGCAAGCCGCTGCAGATTCACGGCTATGCCCGCGACATCCGGCGGAAGCGCGACTCGCTCGAGTACAGCTTCGAGTTGCACCGGGAAGGCCACGTGGTGCGCGCCACCTACACCGGCATCGTGCCCGACACGTTCCAGAACGACTCCGAGGTGGTGCTGCTGGGGACGCTCTCCTCGGACGGCTTTCACGCAACCGGCATGACGGCGAAGTGTCCGTCGAAGTACGAACCGCAGGTGGGATCGGCGGCAGGGACGACAGGCAGCGGCACCTACTGACCGAGGGCTGATTCATGGCATCCCTCGGGTTCTACCTTCTCCTCACAGCTTTCGTCGTCTGCGCGTACGCGGTGGCCGCGTCGGTCGCGGGGGCGCGCCGGCGCTCGCGCCCGCTGATTGAGAGCGGCGTCGGCGCCTTCTATCGCATCGCCGCCGTCATGAGCGCGGCGTCGGCAATCATCGTCTACGCCTTCGTCTCGGGCGATTACTCGATCAAGTACGTCGCACGGTATTCCGACTCCGTGCAGCCGCTCTTCTACAAGATCACGTCGTACTGGGGCGGCCTCGACGGCTCGATCATGTTCTGGGTGTTCCTGCTGTCGGTCTTCGGCAGCTCGGCCGTGTATGCGAACAGGGAGCGCCACCGCGAGCTCATTCCGTACGTGGTGGCGGTCATCTCGGTCGTGCAGATGTTCTTCCTGTACCTGATGATCGTCCACAACAACCCGTTCGAGACGTACCTCACGGAGAACCCGGCCGACGGCGAGGGGCTCAATCCGCTGCTGCAGAACTTCTACATGGTGATTCACCCGCCCACCATGTACACGGGATTCGTCGGCCTGACGATTCCGTACGCGTTCGGCATGGCGGCGCTCATCACCGGCTACCTGGACGACTCCTGGCTGCGCGCCGTACGCCGCTGGACGATGATCTCGTGGCTGTTCCTCTCGATCGGACTCGGCCTCGGGATGATCTGGGCGTACGAGGAGCTCGGCTGGGGCGGCTACTGGGGCTGGGACCCGGTGGAGAACGCCGGGCTGCTCCCGTGGTTCCCGGCGACGGCCTTCCTCCATTCGGTGATGGTCCAGGAGCGCCGCGGCATGCTGCGGGTCTGGAACGTCACGCTCGTCATCCTGACGTTCTTCCTGACCATCTTCGGCACGTTCCTGACGCGGTCGGGGATCGTTCAGTCGGTGCACGCCTTCGGCGAGGATCCCGAGCTTGCGCGCTTGTTCACCATCTTCATGGTGACGATCCTGACGGTCAGCTTCGGATTCGTGATCTACCGGCTGCCGCTGCTGCGCGCGCGGAACGAGCTCGACTCGTGGGTCTCGCGCGAGGCGGCCTTCCTCGCCAACAACTGGATCCTCCTGTTCTCGGCGTTCTTCATCCTCTTCGCGACGATGTTCCCGACGCTGAGCGAGGCGGTGACGGGCGAGCGCCTGACCGTCGGGCCGCCGTTCTTCAACAAGTGGATGCTGCCCATCGGCCTGACGCTGCTGCTGCTCACCGGCATCGGGCCGCTGCTCGCGTGGCGTAAGTCGACGCTCGTCAACCTGCGCGATCAGTTCCTGGTTCCAATCGCCGCGGCAGTGGTAGTCGGCGGTGCGCTCGTCGCGCTCGGCGTCCGTGTCTGGACGTCGGGCATCTGCTTCGCGCTCTGCGGCTTCGTGGTGGGCACGATTGGCCAGGAATTCTGGCGCGGGGCGCGCGTGCGGCAGCGCGCCACCGGCACCGACGTCTTCACCGCGCTCATCGGGCTGGTCGCCCGCAACAAACGCCGCTACGGCGGCTACATCGTCCACGTCGGCATCGTCCTGCTGTTCCTCGGCTTCGCGGGCGAGGGGTTCAAGCGCGACGAGCAGGTCCTCCTGAAGCCCGGACAGCAGACGCAGGTGGGCGACTTCGTCGTGCGGCTCGACGCGGTTCGTGTGACCGACGACGGCCAGAAGCAGATGATCACGGGCCACACGACGGTCCTCCGCGACGGCCAGGAGGTCGGGCGGATGTATCCGGCCAAGTGGTTCTTCCGCAGGCACGAGAACGAGCCGACGACGGAGGTGGCGATCCGCCGGTCGTTTGCCGAGGATATCTACCTGGTGATGCCCGCGTTCAATCTCGAAGAGCAGAGCGCGAGCATGCAGATCGTCATCAATCCGCTCGTCAACTGGGTCTGGGTGGGCTTCGGCATCATGGCGGCCGGCACGCTGATCGCGCTGCTGCCGGAGACCGTCTTCGCCTTCGCGCTGGCGCGCGTGCCGGCGGGCGCAGTCACCACCCCGCTCCTGTTGCTCTCGCTCGTCCTCTGGCCCGCGGGCGCTGCGGCGCAGAGCGCCCAGACGGTCTCGCCCGAGCAGCGCGGCGCGCTCGAGCGGCAGCTCGAAGGGGAGATCCTCTGCACGTGCGGCTGCCGGCGGCCGCTCGACGACTGCGGCATGTTCAACTGTCAGGGGCGCGCCACCCAGACGGCGAAGCTCCGGCAGTTCCTCGCCGAAGGGAAGAGCCACGACGAAGTGATTGCCGCCTTCATACGCGACTTCGGCAGCGAAGCCGTCCTGGCCGCGCCCGTCGACCGCGGCTTCAACCGCCTCGCGTGGCTGCTGCCGTATCTTGCGGCCCTGGCGGCGCTTGTCGCCATCGTCGTGACGGCACGGCGGTGGTCGAGCCGGACGGTGGCGGTCGCGGGCGTCGACGCCGGCATCGACCCGGCGCTCAGCGCCCGCCTGGATGATGAGCTCCGAAACCTCGACTGAGATCTTTCACCCCTGGCAGCTATTCACCCTGGCCGGCCTCATCGGCGCCACCGTGGTGGTATTCCTGTCGCAGGGGCAGACGCCGGCCGGCGTCATTCTCCTCAGCCTGACGATCTTCGCGGCCGCCGTCGTGGGTCTGGCGGCCTGGCGGACGCTCGCCCCGCTGACGGGCGGCAGCGACGCAGCCGGTCCGCAGATACTGGGCGGCCGCACGCGGGCGGCGCTCGAGCGCGAGAAGACGCTGGTCCTGCGGGCCATCAAGGACCTGGAGTTCGACCACGCGATGGGAAAGACATCCGACAAGGACTTCGCGGAGATGAGCGCGCGCCTGCGTGTCCGCGCCGCGGGGCTGATACGCCAGCTCGATGCAGGGGCCGGCTATCGCGAGCAGATCGAACAGGAGATCGAGAAGCGTGTGGGGCGAACCACGACACCCCACCGCGCAAGCGCGGTGGGGGCCCCGGCCGAAGGTTCGCCCGGGGCGCCTGACAAGGCACGCGCCACGAGCTCGGCGAACACCTGCGCCGCCTGCTCGACCGTGAACGACGCCGACGCACGCTTCTGCAAGCAATGTGGCGCCGCAC
>JACPTI010000128.1 GCA_016192845.1 Acidobacteriota bacterium | reverse complement strand
AAATCCTCTCTGTGCCTCCGTGTCTCTGTGGTTCGTAGGTGTGATAAGAATCCGTACGTGCCAACGATCTCGGTCACGATCATCACGCTCAACGAGGCCGAGCACATCGCCGCCGCGATCGACAGCGCCGCCTGGGCCGACGAGATCCTGGTGGTCGACGGCGGCAGCACCGACGGCACGGTCGATCTCGCGCGCGCGAAGGGCGCCGTCGTCCTGTGCCGCGAGTGGTCCGGCTACGTCGATCAGAAGAATTACGCCGCCGAGCTGGCCGCCAACGACTGGATCTTCTCGCTCGACGCCGACGAACGGATTACGCCGGCGCTGGCGGCCGAAATCCGCGCGCTGCTCGCCGCGGAGCCGCCGATGTGCGGGTACCGGCTGCCTCGTGTCACCTACCACCTCGGCCGGTGGGTCCGGACGACCGATTTCTATCCCGACTTCCAGACCCGGCTGTACGACCGCCGTGCGGCGCGCTGGCGCGGGAAGTACGTGCATGAGTCGGTCGTCGTCGACGGGCCGGTGGGACGGCTGCGCCACGAGCTGGAGCACTACTCGTTCCGCAACCTGCGGGATCAGCTCGATCGCATCAATCACTACACGACGCTCGCGGCGCGCCAGATGTACGAGGCAGGACGCCGCGCGGGGCCGTTCGATCTCGTGGTACATCCGCCGGCGGCGTTTCTGCGCAACTACGTGCTGCGCCGCGGCATCCTCGACGGCACCGCCGGCCTGACGATCTCGCTGATGAACGCGTACTCGGTGTTTCTGAAGTTCGCGAAGCTGTGGGAGATGCAGCGGGAGGAGCGGGGCGGGATGCGATCCGCCTGACGCGTGTCGGCGCGTGCACCGGCGCGGATGAAGGAGGTGCCCTTGACACCCTCGGCTGAGCTGACCGTGACCGGCCAGTTCCTCGAGTTCTCGCGCTGGACGCTGCTGGAGGAATACTGGTCGCGTCATTCAACGGCCTGGAGGACACGCGCAATCGCCCTGCAGAGTTCGCGGCGCGGGAGTCATTTCCTTCGGCCGTGCTCCTGCAACGGCTCGGCACGACGCTCCAAGAGGCATCGGCCGTCCTCTCGCGGCTCACTGAAGCCGATTTGCTGGGCGCCTTTCACATTCAGGGCTACACGGTGACCGGGCTGCATGCGGTTTACCAGGTCGTCGAGTACTTTGGCATGCACTACGGGCAGGTTCTCTACATCACCAAGCTGTTAACCGGTCAGGACCTCGGTTTTTACCGCGAGCTGGACAAGACCGGCAGAGCCCAATAGGGCTCGCGAAGGGCAGGATCAGTCATCGTCCCTGTATCGGTACTCGCGTGAGATGCGCGCGGACCCACCTCGCGAACTGTTCCTCGGAGACGCGCCCGTCGGCAAGCGCCAACATCTCCGTGACGACCTCGGCATCGGTCGCTTCGAACTCACGTCCGTTGAGTCCGAGGAACGTGATCATTGCGAGAAACCCGATCCGCTTGTTACCGTCCCGATAGGGATGATTCCTAACGAGGCCGAAGGCATATGCGGCCGCCAAAGCCGAGAGGTCCCGTTCGTCAGCGTGATGCCACTTCTGCCGGGGCCGAGCCAGGGCCGACTCGAGCGCGTTCTCGTCCCGAATGCCGGGGAACCCGCCATGCTCCCGGAGTTGCTCGTCATGAATGGCATCGACGACAATGCGGCTCAACCACAGCGGTTCCCTGCGACGTCTGACCACGCCTATTTGGCCAGTTCGCGAAGCGCGTGCCGATACTTCTTGGCAGCCCGAGCGGCGATCTTGAGTGCACGCTGGGTTTCCTCGGTGTACGGTGTGAGCAGGATTCCCCGGTCGGTCTCGACAGCCAGGACGCGGTCACCGGGTTCTAAACGAAGTCTGTCTGCCATATCCTTCGGCAGCGTTGCGCTGACCGACCCCCCCGCCTGGCGGAGCGTTACTTCGCGCGTCATCGACGAGCCCTCCGGCTCTGAGAGTAGCACAATAGTGCTACCTGGACGATTCGCAACAGCGATGGCCGTGTTGCCATGCGCAACCCGTTCGGCGTGTCCGCCCTGCGCGCGGTCGGCGTCATGCTCGCCGTGGCAGGGCTCGTGCTGCTCGTCGACTGCTTTGCGCGGTTTGCGCTCGAAGGGCGCGGCACGCCGGCGCCGGTTGCGCCAACCGCAACGCTCGTTGCCTCAGGGCCCTACCGGTATGTGCGGAATCCGATGTACGTCGCCGTGCTGCTGATCATCGTCGGACAGGCGCTGCTGCTGGGCAGCCTGCTGCTGGTGGCCACGAACCACGCCGTGGCCCCGGCCGTTCGGACCTACGGGACCGTCGGGGCCCATTCGCCGCTGACAATGACCGCTTCCCCGTCTCCGGGCCAGGGCGGCATCGTCACGCCAATCGCCGCAAGTGGTGCGTCTCCGAACGATCGGAACTGAAAATGCGTGCCCAGCGCGAGGAGCACCCGCACGTCCGACCCGTCGGGCGCCACGGCGTCGCGTTCGATCGGGAGGGCCGTCGTCTGGAACCTCGTCATGAGGCCTCCTGCTCCGGCGATCCTACGCCTTGCCACGCCGCAGCTCGTCGGCCAGGATGATGGCCTCGGCGACCTCCTTCTTTGTCTTGCGCCGCTGCCGGCTCTGGCGCTGGATGGCGAGGTACGCCTCCTCCTCGGTGAGGCCAAGGTCGCGCTGGAGGATGCCCTTGGCGCGGTCGACCATCTTCCGCGTCTCGAGCTGCTGCGACAGCTCGGTGTTCTCCGTTTCAAGCCGCGCCATCTCGATTTCGGCGCCCACGAGGAACCCGATCATCGAGATCACCTGAATTTCCCGCCGGCTGTGCTCGTGCGGTTCCCGGTGCTGCACGTTGATCACGGCCACGAGCTTCCCGCGCGACAGCACGGGGACGGACAGGAAAGCTTCGTACTTGTCCTCCGGCAGCTCGTTGAAGGTCTGGAAGCGCGGGTCGTCGAACGCGTGCCGCGCCACGGCCACCGGCTCGCGATGCTCGGCCACCCAGCCGGTGATCCCCTGGCCGACCGGCAGCTTCAGCCGGTCGACGACGTCCGGATGCGGCGTCTTCGACGCCCGCAGCACGAGGTCGTCGCCGTCGAGCACGTACACGAAGCACGAGTCGCAGGCCACGACGCTGGCGACGAACTCGACGACGTACGCCAGCACGGCGTGGAGCGGATCGGCGGCCGCGATGCGGCTGCCGATCTCGTGCAGCAGATCGATTTCGCTGACGTGCTGGCCGTGGTCGAACGATTGGGGACTGATCACACCTGGAGCCATGGCGATCCTGCAAATTGCGAACCGCACAGTGCCGTGTTTCCCGCCGAAAATCGGGTGTTTCCGCGCAGCCGCCCACCCGCGGCTCCTACATTGATGTCGAAGTCTGAAAAGTAGCCGACATTTCTGGCGGAAACCCTGCCCGCTTTACCCCCCCGTGCCCCACCCGCCTTACCCGCCCTGTTCAGCGCCAAACAGCGCGCTCCGGTACGAGTACACGCCCGCCCGCCGCACGGCGTTGGTCTGCCAGCGCATCGACCACCGCGTGCCGAGCTCGAGCAGCACCAGCGTGCTCGCGAGAAACACCGCCGCGCATCCGAGCAGCCCGGGGGCGTACGCGCCCGTCGCGTCGCGCACGACGCCGAGCGCCGACGGCAGTAAGAAGCCGCCCAGGCCGCCGGCTGCGCCCACGACGCCCGTCACCACGCCGATCCGCTCGGGGAACCGCTGCGGCACGAGCTGGAAGACGGCGCCGTTGCCCATCCCGAGCAGGCCGACGCCGACGAAGAGCAGCGCGACCGCCACGCGCACGTCGGGCATCGTCGCCACCGCCGCGACACACCCGGCGAACCCCGCGAGCAGCAGCACCAGCAGACGGTAGCCCCCCACCCGATCCGACAGCCACCCGCCCACCGGCCGCAACACGCTGCCTGCGACCACGACGATGGTCGTCAGGTCGCCGGCGGCGACGCGCGACACCTGATACGCCTCGTGAAAGAAGGTCGTCAGGAACGTCGCGAAGCCGACGAACCCGCCGAAGGTCAGTGCGTACAGAAACGAGAGCGCGAGCGTGTCGGGCTCGCGCAGCACCGCGCGATAGGCTGCGGCTGAAACGGGCGCCGGCCGCCGTGGACTGTCGCGGGCGAGCCACGCGAACAGCACGAACACGACCGCGAGTGGAGCCATCGCGATGCCGAACGTCGCCTGCCAGCCGAACCGCTCGGCCAGGCGCGGTGCAAACAGCGTCGCGAGCAGCGTCCCCGAGTTGCCCGCGCCCGCAATGCCCATCGCCAGCCCCTGATACTGCGGCGGATACCAGCGGCTGGCGAGGGGCAGCGCAACGGCAAAGCTGGCGCCGGCGATGCCAAGCAGAAACCCGAGCGCGTAGAAGTGGGTGGCCGACCGGGCGAACTGCCAGCCCACGAACAGCGTCGCACTCGTGAGCGTCAGGCCGATCAAACCCGTGCGCCGCCCGCCCAGCCGCTCCTCGAGCAGACCGAGGATCGGGCGGCAGAGCGACCCGCCGAGCAGTGGCACCGCCGTGAGCAGACCGAGCTCAGTGGCGCTGAGCCCGAGATCCCGCCGCAGAAACGGCGCCAGCGGCCCCAGGAGCACCCACGCCATGAAACTCACGTCGAAGTACAGCAGCGCAGCGATGAGCGTCGGGAGGTGACCGGCGCGGGCAAAGCCGGCGGCAGCCGCGGGTTGGCCGGTGGTCATGCCGCCTCGCCTTTCGAGCGGCGCGTGACGACGCAGGTCGCCGCGAGCGGCAGCCCGATGAGCACGATGCCGTGTTCGACGCGTACGGGATACGTGGCCACACACGTGGCGGCGCCAGCCGGGCGTTCTACACCGCCGTGCTCGAGGCTGACCTTCCACGCGTGCAGCGGACATACGACCGATGCGCCGGTCACGATGCCGTCGGCGAGCGGGCCGCCGCGGTGGGGGCAGCGGTTGTCGACGGCGAGAAACCGATGGCCGAGGTTGAAGAGTGCAATTTCGCGGTCGGCGAGGCGGACGAGCCGCCCTTCCCGCAGCGGAACGCTGTCGCTCGCCGCGATCCGAATCCATTGATGGTCGGTCATGCCAGAGTCTCCAGAGGAACGAGGGGAATGAACTGCGTGGGATGGCGCGGCTGCTGCCCTTCGTACCATGCATCCCGGGCGCGCGCCTTCGACTTGCGCAGGCGATCGAGCAGCCCCCGCCGCACGTCTTCGGGCGCGTACACCGTCTCCTTGCGGACCTTCTCGATCCCGAGCCGCTCGACGAAGTCGTACGTGCGCTCCAGATAGTTGGCGTTCTCGCGGTAGTACTGGAAAAACAGCTCGGCAGCCTCGAGCGCCGCCTGCGTGGTCTCGACCGTCGTCAAAAGGTCCGCCTTGCGGACGCCCTTCCCGGCCGCGCCGCCGACGACCACCTGCCAGCCGCCCTCGACGCCCACAAGACCGATGTCCTTCACGGTCGCCTCCGCGCAGTTGCGCGGGCAGCCGACGGCGGCCATCTTCACCTTGTGCGGCGTGTAGAGCTGCTCGAAGCGGCGCTCCATCTCGATGCCGGCGGCGATGGAATCCTGCGTGCCGAAGCGGCAGAAGTCGGTGCCGACGCACGTCTTCACCATCCGCACGCCCTTCGTGTACGCCTGGCCGGATGGCATGCCGAGGTCGGCCCAGACCTTCGGCAGGTCTTCTTTGCGGATGCCGAGCAGGTCGATGCGCTGGCTGCCGGTGATCTTGACCATGCGCACGTCGTATCTCTCCGCGACGTCGGCGATCCGGCGCAGCTCGGCAGGGCTGGTCACGCCGCCGCGGATGCGCGGCACCACCGAGAAGGTGCCGTCGTTCTGGATGTTGGCGTGCACGCGGTCGTTGATAAAGCGCGCCGACCGATCCTCCTCGTGGTCGCCGCACCACAGCATGTCGAGCATGTAGCTCAGCGCCGGCTTGCACACCTCGCAGCCGACGCCGTCGCCGTAGATCTCGAGCACCTCCTGCACCGACCGCAGCTTCTGGCTGCGCAGGATCTCGCGCAGCCGGTCCTCCGCGAACGGCACGCAGCCGCAGATGACCTTCTTCTTCTCTTCCTCGAACTCCGGCGCGACCGCGCGCAGCAGGTCCTGACAGAGGCTGGTGCAGCTGCCGCAGCCGGTGCTCGCGCGCGTGCACTCCTTGAGCTGCGACAGCGTGTTGATGCCGCGCTCGTGAATCGCCCGAACGATCTCTCCCTTCGTGACGCCGATGCAGCCACAGGCGACCGCGCTGTCGGCCATTTCGGCCACATCCAGACCCACGTCGGCGGCAGGCGGCGGAAAGAGCAGGTGGCGGCGCTCGGCGGTCAGGTCGGTCCGGCTGCGCAGCCATTCCATGTAGCGGTGACTGTCGGAGGTGTCGCCGACAAGGATGACGCCCACGAGCCTCCCGTCGCGCACGGTGAGCTTCTTGTAGATGCCCAGCGCCCGATCCTCGAAGCGCACCGGCTCCGCGTGCTGCTCGCTCCAGTCGCCGGCGGAGAAGACGTCGACGCCCATGATCTTCAGCTTCGCTGCCTGCACGGTGCCGGTGTAGGTCGGGCCGCGGTTGCCGGTGATGGTCGCGGCGAGCACCTTGCCCTGCTCGAGCAGTGGCGCGATCAGCCCGTAGCAGGTGCCGTTGTGCTCGACGCACTCGCCCACGGCAAGAATGTCTGGGCTGCTCGTCTCCATGTGGTCGTTGACCACGATGCCGCGATTCACGTGGAGGCCGGCCTTGTAGGCGAGCTCGACGTTCGGCCGGATCCCTGCCGCAACGACCACCAGGTCTGCCTCGAGGAGCGTGCCGTCTTCGAGCACAACCCCTTCGACATGCCCGTTGCCCACGACAGCCGTCGTGGTGCGCCCGAGCAGGACGCGGATGCCGAGGTCTTCCATCTTGCCGGCCAGGTACTGTCCTGCGTCCGGATCGAGCTGCCGCTCCATCAGCGTCGGCATCAGATGGACGACCGTGACGTTGCACCCCTGGACCTGCAGGCCGCGTGCGGCCTCGAGACCCAGCAGGCCGCCGCCGATGACCACCGCGCTCACGCCGGGCCCGGAGCGCTCGAGCAGGGCGCGCGTGTCGTCGAGCGTGCGGAACACGAACACGCCGTCCTGATCGAGGCCCGCAATCGGCGGCAGCCACGCGTAGCTGCCGGTCGCCAGCAGCAGCGTGTCGTAAGGCGTGACGCTCCCGTCATCGCCAGTCACGGCCTTCGCTGCCGCGTCGACGTCGACAATGCGCACGCCGAGCCGCAGGTCGATCGCGTGCCGCCGGTACCATTCGAGCGGGTGGAGCACGATGTCGTCGGCCGTCTTCTCGCCGGCGAGCACCGACGACAGCAGCACGCGGTTGTAGTTGACGTGCGTCTCGTCGCCGAACACGGTGACCGTGAACCGCGGCGCGTACGCCAGGATCTGCTCGAGGCACGCCATCCCCGCCATCCCGTTGCCGACCACCACGAGGCGTTTCATCGGCGCCCTCCACGGAACACCGAGCCACCGAGCCACCGAGAAAGAGTCTTTGAATTTCTCCTCGGTGCCTCGGAGTCTCGGTGTTTCGTCGGGGTGTGGGTCGCCCTTTCCACGCGCACGGCCGACTGCTTGTAGTTCGGCTCGCGCGAGATCGGATCGAAGGCGCTCTGCGTCACCTGATTCGCGTTGGTCTCCGCGAAATGGAACGGAACGAAGACCTGTCCCGGCGCAATCGTCTCGGTGATGCGCAGCTCCACGTTCCGCACGCGCCCGCGGCGCGACACGACGTCGACGCGGTCCTGCGGCTTGAGGCGGAGCTGCCGTGCGTCGCGCGGGTTCATCTCGACCCACGCCGCCGGCGAGAGCCGCTCCAGGATCGGCACGTTCGCGGTCTTCGTGCGCGTGTGCCAGTGCTCCACCGTGCGCCCGGTGTTCAGGACGAGAGGAAACTCAGGCGTCGGCGGCTCCGGAAACGGCTCCCATGTCGTCGGAATCAGCCGCGCGCGGCCATCCTCGGTCTGAAAGCGGCCGTTGCCGTACAGGCGGCGCGTTTCGCCTGGATCGGCGCCGGCCGGGAACGGCCACTGCAGCCCGCCGTACCGCTCGATCGCCTCATATGTCATCCCGGAGTAGTCGCAGAGACGGCCGGCGGAGACGCGCGCCCATTCCCCGAACGCGTCGGCAGGCCTCCGCCAGCCGGGGAACAGCTCGTCGCGAACGCCGAGCGCTTCGGCCAGCTGCAAGAAAATGTCGAAGTCGGCGCGGGCCTCGCCCGGCGGCGCCACCGCGCGATTCACCTTGCTCACCCGGCGCTCGGAGTTGGTGTAGGTGCCCTCCTTCTCACCCCAGATTGCCGCAGGCAGCATCAGGTGGGCGTGCTCGGAGGTGGGCGTCGGGTGGTAGCCGTCCTGAACGACGAGAAACTCGAGCGACTCGAGCGCCTGCTGCAGCACTCCAAGGTTCGGAAACGACACCACCGGGTTGGTCGCAATGATCCAGAGCGCGCGGATGCGCCGCTCGAGCACGGCTTCGATGATGTCGGGATAGGCGAGGCCACGCGCGGTTGGAATCCGCTCCTCGGGAACGTTCCAGAGACGCGCCAGCTCGGCGCGATCCGCCGCGCGTTCGAACTTCCGGTACCCCGGCAGCGACGAGGTGAACCCGGCCTCCCGCGTGCCCATGGCGTTGCACTGACCGGTAATGGAAAACGGCGCGGCGCCGGCGCGGCCGATGTTGCCGGTGATGAGCGCCAGGTTGTTGATCGCGTTGACGGTCTCGGTCCCCTTCGTGCTGTGGTTCACCCCCATGGTCCAGCCGACGAAGGCGGCGCGCGCCCCGGCGTAGATCGCGGCGGTGCGGTAGATCAACTCCGGATCCAGTCCGGTGATCTGCGCCACCCGCCCGGGCGTGTACTCGCGGACCGAGTCGCGCAGCGCCTCGAAGCCCGTGGCGTGGCGAGCGATGTAGTCGCGGTCGACGAGGTCGTGCTCGATGACGAGGTGGATCAGGCCGTTGACGAGCGCCAGATCCGAGCGCGGCCGGATCGGCAGATGGAGATCGGCCAGTATCGCCGTCTTCGTCACGCGCGGGTCGACGACGATGACCGTGGCGCCGGGATTGGCGCGCAGGCGCGAACAGAGGATCGGATGGTTCTCGGCGATATTCGCGCCGATGAGCAGCACGACGTCGGCCTGTTCCATGTCCTCGTACGCCCCCGGCGGGCCGTCGCTGCCGAACGACCGTTTGTAGCCCGCCACGGCGGTTGCCATGCAGAGCGTCGTGTTGCCGTCGTAGTTCGGGGTGCCGAGCCCGAGCTGCACGAGCTTGCCGAGCGCGTAGAACTCCTCGGTCACGAGCTGGCCGGTGCTGATGACGCCGACCGCACCGCGCCCGAACCGCTCTTGCACGTCGCGAAAGCGCACCGCCATCGTCGCAATCGCCTCGTCCCAGGCGACGCGCGTCATGACGCCGTTCCAGCGCAGCAGCGGATACCGCGCGCGGTTCCCGGCGGCGATCGTGTGGTGCTCGGCGAGGCCCTTCGGGCAGAGCAGGCCGCGGTTGACGGGATGATCCGGATTGCCGCGCACGCTGACGGCACGGCCGTCCTTCACCCCGATGAACATGCCGCAGCCCACCGAGCAGTACCCGCACGTCGTGGCGACCCAGCGGTCGGGAATCTTCTGCGCGGACACATAGCCGCTGGTGGGGTCGGTTCCATAGGCGTAGCGGTCGGCGCGCGTGTCGAGCCCGAGCAGGTGCCGCAGCGTCATGCCGCCTCCCGGGCCGCCGCGAGGTACGGGGCGGCCAGATGCGTTGGCACCACGCTGACGAAGAAGAGGTACCGCCCCAGGATTTCCCCGCTGATCGCCAGAAGCAGCGCGGCCGCGCACAGGGCGTGTTCCGCCGTGTAGGGGCCGACGTTAAGGTTGGCCCCTACAGGAGCCGACGCCACGCCCACCAGCGGCAGGACGAGTGCGCCCAGCACGAGGAGCACGCCGCGCGCGAGGAGCCGGCGGGCGAAGACGGTGGAGAGCAGCCGGGCCGTGCCGCGAAGCTCCGGGCGGTCGGCCGCGATGCACCGGAGGAACAGCACCGCGAGTGCGAGCAGCTGGGAGCCGCCCATCACGGCCGCGGTGAGCCCGAGCCACCGGACGCTGCCGGCGCCGGCAACTGCGGCGACGAGCGGACCCAGGATGCCCGCCGTCAGGTGGAACTGGACGAGCGTGGCGGGCGTGTTCCAGGCCGGCCGCGAGGGCACCCTGTAGATGCAGGCGCTGGCGGTCACGCCGCCAAGCCCGAGCGCCGCGGTCACGGCGCCAAGCGCGGCGCCGCCCGGGAGCTGCCACCACAGCCACGCGGCATAGAGCGCCGACACGCCCGAGAAACACGCAAAGAGGAGTGCCTCGCGGCTGAGCCACGAGCGACGCCACATCCGAAACGCGCGATAGGCGTACACCGGGCGGCCGAGATGGAACGTCGCCGCCGCGAGCGCCAGGCCGCCAACGAGGAGGGAGACCAGCGCCCCCGCGCCGAGCCCGGACGAGGCGCCCAGCAGGTGCAGCAGCCAGATGGTGACGAAGGCGCCGACAGAGAGCTGCGTCAGCACCGTCATGAGGATGAGCGACCAGTGCGGATGCGCGGGTGAAACGTGGGTGAGGTCCGGCGGCCGCGCATCGGGCGGCAGTCCCTCCGGCAGCGTGATCCGCGTCGTCGAGACGCTGCCGTCGGCGACCGGCACCCCGGGTGCGACCACGGCGCCCTCCGCAGCGGCGCGCCACCCGGCGATCGCGACGACCTCGATCTCGATGGCCCCCTCAGGGCAGGCCGCGACGCAGGCAGGCGCCTGGCCGAGCGTCAGCCGTCCGTGGCACATGTCGCACTTGCCGACAACGCCGCGCTCGGGGTTGTACTGCGGGACGCCATAGGAGCAGTTCCACGTGCAGTACTGACAGCCGATACAGGCGTCGGCGCTGTGGCGCACGATGCCGGTGACCGGATCCTTCGAGTACGCGTCGACGGGACAGCCGCTCAGGCACGTCGGCTCCAGGCAGTGGTTGCACCCCATGGAGAGAAACGCGCGCGTGGCATCGGGAAAGAAGCCGCCCTCGATCTCGCCCACGCGGCGCCAGTTGATCGCCGCGGGATTGCCGTTCTGCTCGTTGCAGGCGACGACGCAGCACTTGCAGCCGATGCACTTCCGCATGTCGAAGTGAAAGCGGTACTGCTCGCCGGCTCCGGGCGCACGCCCGGGCATACACCCGCCTTCGCCGCTGCGCGGCTTCGGCGAGACAGGCGGCCGGTGGCGGGGAGTCGCGTAGGCGAGCGCGTCCCCGTGGTGCGTGGCGCGCGCCAGGAGCGGCAGAACGGCAGATGCGGACATCGACGAACGGACTCCCGCTGAAACTCGTCATGGAGTGGATGAACGCTCGGCGCCCTTCGACTGCGCTCACGCTCGGGGTCACCCCTGAGCAGCGCCGAAGGGTCAGGGCTGGACGCGGCAGGTGCGCTCGCTACGACGGGGAACGAGCTGCGCGCCGTCGGACGGGGCCGGCAGGAAGATGCCGGTACGCGCCGCACGCGGCTGAGCGTGCGGCACGCGTTGAAGATACACGCTCTGGCCCCGCGCGACAAGAGGGGTCGAGACTACAAGCTTGTAGGAACGCTCGTGTCAGCCAACATTTTTGAGCGAAAAACAACGACCGCGACGGGCGTGCGGGGCGCAGAGGCCCCGCAGCGGGCAGCGCGAATCGCGCTGCGGCCGGCCGTATCCGCAGGCGTTCATCATCCCGACGTGGCAGAGCGAGAAGTCGTACCGGACCGGATCGTGCGGGTCGATCGCGCGCAACGCGGCGGTGATCTCCGCCGCCATCTTCCAGCCGGGGTTTGCGTAGCGCGTCAGCCGCAGGCAGCGCCCGAGCCGGATGACGTGCGTGTCGAGCGGCACGATGAGCCGGGCGGCCGATACCTGCGACCAGGCGCCGAGGTCTATCGCGTCCCTCCGCACCATCCAGCGCAGGAACAGGTTCAGGCGCTTGCAGGCGCTCCCGGTGGACGGGCGCGGGAAGAAGAAACAGACGCCGGTCCGCCTGGCGGGTCCGGACGCACTCACCCGCCGTGAGCCGTACGCCGGCCTCAGGTCCGTCTCCAGCGCCCGCGCCGAAAACACGTCGAGCGCCGGGCCGACGTCCGGTGTGGACGGATCGTCGCCCGCCACGAAGAACTGTTCGATCGACCCGGCCTCGCGCAGCATGCGCTGAAGGATCAGGACGAGCGCAGCGAGGTCCTTGCCGCGGATCCACCGGTGGCCGAGCGCCGCCAGGCGGTGGCCGTCCGTGGCCGGGTCGAAGCCGCGGACGAACGCCGCCGGCGAGGGCCCCATGACGGTCAGCAGCGCCTCGATCGAGGCGAGCACGCTGGCAACCCGGCCGAAGGCGAGGCCGGCTGCGCAGAAGCCGGCGATCTCCCGGTCGTCCGGCGCACGGTAGCGACGGACCATGTGGACCGGATCGCTCGCGGAATCGACGTGGTCGAACGTGCGATAGAGATGCTCGAGGCGCGTGCGCAGCATGCCAGGCACCTCACGCACCTTAGGCACCTTAGGCACCACAGGCACCTTAGACACCCTACGCGCCCGCAAGCTGCTTCAGTGCGTTGCCGGTGAGCCGGTACACCGTCCAGCCGTCCATCGCCTGCGCGCCGAGGCTGTGGTAGAACCGGATCGCCGGCTCGTTCCAGTCGAGCACCGCCCACTCCATGCGGCCGCAGCCGCGCGCCACCGCAATGCGTGCCAGATGGCGGAGGAGCGCGCGGCCGATGCCGCGGCCGCGCCAGTCCGGCAGCACAAAGACATCTTCGAGGTACAGCCCGGGCCGGCCGACGAACGTGGAGTAGTTGTAGAACCAGACGGCGAATCCGACGGCGTCCGGCCCGACGTACGCCAGCGCCGCTTCGGCGCTCGGCGCCGGCCCGAACAGCGCATCGCGCAGCATCGGCTCGGTGGCAACCACCTCGCCCGAGAGCCGCTCGTACTCAGCCAGCGCTTTGATGAGGCGCAGCAGGAGCGCGACATCCTGCTCGCGCACGGTTTCGATGCGAACGTCTTGCTGCATGGGTGCTGGGGCGCTCACCGCGACGGAACACCGAGACACCGAGACACCGAGGCCGAAATGAAATGGATTTCTCGGTGTCTCAGCGTCTCGGTGGTTCGTGGAGGTGAAATGCGCATCGACTCAAAACGTTGTCACGGGTACGCCGGCTCTGCAGAGCGGGCACTCCTCGGCGGGCACGTTGTCGGGCGCCTTGTACTCGGCCAGCGCAAAGTTCGGCACACCCGGGTCGACGATGGCCTCCATGCGGTCGTAGATCTCGGCCGTCGCCAGCACGGTGCCGCCCGCCCGCCGGACGAGCTCGACGCATCGCGCCTGCGTCTGCCCGGTGTTCCGCACATCGTCGACGACGAGCGCCTTCCGGCCGGACATAAGGCGCTGATAGAAGCGCGTCAGCGTGTGCCCGCACTCCGCGTCGAGCGTGAACGGCGCAAACAGCGTCGGCGGGTGCGTGATCTCGCGCCGGCTGTCGAGCAGGCCCGCGATCGTATGCGCCAGCAGCGCGCCGCCGGTCACCGGGCCGGCGACCACCTCCGTCGCCTCGACGAGAGAGCCGGGCAGCAGGTCGAGCAGGTCCTGGGCAAAGCGCCAGATCGTCGACGGGTACCGGAAGAGCTGATGCGGGTTCAGGTAGACCGGCCCATGGAAGCCGTTGCCGAAGTCGAAGTGGCCGTTGAGCATCAGCACTTCGTACTGCTGCAGGTCCTTGAGCGCCTTTTCGCGAATCTCGTCTCGTCGGCTCATCCCAACTCCCAACGCGGGGCCCCCACGGCGCACGCTTGCGCCGTGGGGTGCGAGCGCCCAACTCCACAACTCCCAACTCTCCATCGGATTGGGAGTTGGGGGTCGGAAGTTGGGAGTTCATCACAGCTCTTTCAGCCCTTCCACCACCGCATTCACGAACAGCGTCCGGCCCCCGACGATCGTCGCCGCCACGCCGCCGCGCAGCTCCCAGCCGTCGAATGGCGTGTTCTTCGACCGCGACCGCAGCGCGGCCGCCTCCACACGCACCGTCAGATCCGGCGCCAGGATGGTGACATCGGCAGGCGCGCCCGGCACGAGCGTGCCGCCGGGAACACGCAGGATCCGCGCGGGATTGACCGACAGCAGCTCGACGAGCCGCGGGAGCCGGATGAGGCCGGCGTGCACCAGGCGATCGAGCGCGAGCGGCACCGCGGTCTCGAGCCCCACGATGCCGAACGGCGCCCGGTCGAACTCCACGTTTTTTTCGTCGTAGTGATGCGGCGCGTGGTCGGTGGCAATGGCGTCGATGCTGCCGTCGGCGATCCCGGACAGCATCGCGTCGCGGTCGGCCGCCTCGCGGAGCGGCGGGTTCATCTTCGTGTTGGTGTCGTAGGGAATCGGCGACGCCAGCGCCTCGTCCGTGAGCGTGAAGTGATGCGGTGCCACCTCGCACGTCACGCGCACCCCCGCCTCCTTGCCCTTGCGCACCGTGCGGAGCGAGGCGCGCGCGCTCATGTGCGCCACGTGGAAGTGCGAGCCGGTGAGCTCCGCCAGGAGAGTGCCGCGCTCCACGCCGAGCGCCTCGCACGCGCCCGGCATGCCGGGCAGCCCGAGCGCCGCCGCCTGGTATCCCTCGTGCGCGACCGCGTCCCCCTTGAGCGACGGATCCTCGCAGTGGTCGATCACCGGCATGCCGAACATCCCGGCGTACTCCAGCGCCCGCCGCAGCAGCAGCGCCGTCGCCACCGGATGCCCATCGTCGGTGATCGCCACGCAGCCGGCGTCTTTCAGCTCCGCGATGTCGGCGAGGAGCTCGCCCTTCGAGCCGCGCGAGACGGCGCCGATCGGGTAGACGCGCGCCAGGTTCGCCTCCGCCGCCCTGGCGAGGATGTAGGCGGTGACGTTGGCGTTGTCGTTCACCGGGCTCGTGTTCGGCATGCACGCCACCGCGGTGAAGCCGCCGGCCACGGCCGCAGCGGTGCCGGTGGCGACCGTTTCCTTGTGCTCCTGACCGGGTTCGCGCAGGTGGACGTGCATGTCGATGAAACCGGGGCAGACGACAAACCCGGCAGGGATCTCGACGACGGTCGCGCCGTTGACGGGAAGATCGCGGCCGACGGCGGCAATGCGGTCGCCGTCGATGAGCACGTCGCGCACGCCGTCGATCCCGTTCGACGGGTCAACGACGCGCCCGCCCTTAAGCAGCCGCTTCATGCTCGGCTCCGCCGGCCAGCAGATACAGGACCGCCATGCGCACGGCGACGCCGTTGGCCACTTGTTCGAGAATCACGGAATACGGACCGTCGGCCACTTCCGAGGCGATCTCGACGCCGCGGTTCATGGGACCCGGATGCATGATCATCACGTCTGGCTTCGCCCGGCGGAGCCGCGCCTCGGTCATGCCGAAGACGTTGAAGTACTCCCGCAGCGACGGAAAGTAGGCGCCTTCCATCCGCTCGAGCTGAATCCGCAGCAGCATGATCACGTCGGCGTCGGTCACCGCTTCGTCGACCGCGCTCGTGGCGCGCACGCCGAAGCGGCCGATGTCGGCCGGGATGAGCGTCGGCGGCCCGCAGACCCAGACGTCGCTCCCCATCTTGGTCAGCAGGTGGATGTTCGACCGCAGCACGCGGCTGTGCAGCAGGTCGCCGATGATCGCCACCTTCAGTCCTGCCAGCCGCTTCTTGTGCTCGCGGATCGTGAAGGCGTCGAGGAGCGCCTGCGTCGGGTGCTCGTGCATGCCGTCCCCGGCGTTGATGATCGCGGAGCGGCAGATGCGCGACAGCAGGTGGCAGGCGCCGGACGAGGAGTGGCGCAGCACGATCATGTCCGGGCGCATCGCCTCCAGGTTCAGCGCCGTATCCGCGAGCGTTTCACCCTTGACAACGCTGGAGGTGGCGACCGCGATGTTGAGCGTGTCGGCGCTCAGCCGCTTCTCGGCGATCTCGAACGAGGTGCGCGTGCGGGTGCTCGGCTCGAAGAACAGGTTCACGACCGTCTTGCCGCGCAGCGCCGGCACCTTCTTGATCGGGCGCTCGCCCACCTCCTTCATCGCTTCGGCGGTGTCGAGGATGAGGGCGATCTCCCCGGTCGTCAGCTCCGCGATCCCGAGCAGATCCTTGCTTCGCAGCGCCGTCATGGCGGGGGTCTCGTCGGTCCGCCGCTGTTGGGTCTCGGCCGGTGCGCTCATACGGCACCTCCTTGCGGCTGCTGCAGCACCACTTCATCGCGTCCGTCGCTCTCCTGCAGGTAGACCTGGACGCTTTCCTCGAGCGAGGTGGGCAGGTTCTTGCCGACGTAATCGGCCTTGATCGGGAGCTCGCGGTGGCCGCGGTCGACGAGCACGATGAGCTGGATGCCGCGCGGCCGCCCGTAGTCGATCAGCGCATCGAGCGCCGCCCTCGTCGTCCGCCCCGTGTACAGCACGTCGTCCACGAGCAGGATCTTCTTGTCGTCGATCGAGAACGGGATCTCGGTGCGGCGGACGAGCGGCTGCGGCCCGACCGACTGGCGCATCAGGTCGTCGCGATAGAGGGTGATGTCGAGCGCGCCGGTCGGCACCTCGTGGCCGGTGATTTCACGGAGGCTCTTCGCGATTCGCCGCGCGAGCGGGACGCCGCGCGTACGGACGCCAACCAGGGCGAGGTCTTCGACGCCGCGATTGCGTTCGACGATTTCGTGGGCGATGCGGGTGAGGGTGCGGCCGATCCGGTCCGCATCCATGACAACGGGCATGGGCACCTCTTTGCGGTCTCTCAGGGCCGCGGTTAAAGAGTCCAGACGAGTATAGCAGGCCGCGCCCAATTGCGAGACCAACTGTAGACACGCTGGTTACCTTCGGACCCACTCCTCACTCCCCGCTCCGCCGCTTTTGACACCATGATGCCTGATTGCTAGCATCAAGGTGTGCGCACGACGATTACGCTCGACGACGACGTCGCGGCCAGGCTGCGGTCGCTGGCGCGGCGGTCCGGACGCGCCTTTCGCGAGGTGGTCAACGACGTGCTCCGCCGAGGGCTCGCCCGGGCATCCGCGCCGCGCGGGCGGGAGCCGTTCCGCGTGGTGGCGCGCGACCTCGGCGCGCGCCGTCCCGGCCTGAGCCTCGACAACATCGCCGAGCTCATCGAGCGCGTTGAGGGCCCGCTGGCCCGATGATCCTCATCGACGCCAACCTGCTCCTGTACGCGTACGACCCCCGCGCATCCGAGCACGAAACCAGCAAACGCTGGCTGGAACAGGTCCTCTCGGGGCATGCGCTCGTCCGGTTTGCCTGGCTGTCGGTCTGGGCCTTCCTGCGCATCTCGACGAATCCGCGCGTGTTCGAGCATCCGCTGACGATGGCGGAGGCCGAGGCGGCGGTCGGCGCGTGGCTCGAGCAGCCCGTCGCGGGCATCCTCGAGCCGGGCGAGCGGCATTGGGACATCCTCCGGCGGCTGACTCGCGACGGTCAGACCTCCGGGCCGCTGGTCATGGACGCGGCGCTCGCGGCCATCGCGATCGAGCACGGGGCCACGCTCTGTACGACCGACCGCGACTTCGCGCGATTCGACGACCTGAAATGGGAAAATCCGATCGGTCGGGCCTGAGGCCTCGGCCCTGAGGCCTGGGGCCTGCAGGTATACTCAGCGTAATGCCCGTCGACGTCGAGGCACGGGTCATCCGCAACACCCGCCTCTCCTCCGAGTACAACGTGCTCGCGCTCGCCGCTCCCGAGATTGCCGCCGCCACCGCCCCGGGCCAGTTCGTGATGGTGAAGCTGGGCCGCGGATCCACGCCGCTTTTGCGCCGCCCCTTCTCCGTCTTCGAGGTGCTGCGCACGAACGGGCGCGTCGACGGCCTGACGCTCCTCAGCAAGCGCGTCGGCGTGACGACGCAGATGCTGTTCGACGCGGTGGAAGGCGACGTCGTGTCGTGCCTCGGGCCGCTCGGACGCCCGTACACGCCCGTGGATCCGCCGGCCGACGCGTGGATGGTGGCGGGCGGCGTGGGCCTGGCGCCGTTTGCCACGCTCGCCGAGGTCCTCCTCGCGCGCGGCACCGGCGTGACGCTCTTCTACGGCGCGCGCACGGCGCGCGACCTCTTCTACCTCGACTGGTTCCGCGACCGCGGCGTCCGCCTGTCGCTCGCCACCGAGGACGGGAGCCTGGGCGACCACGGCCGCGTCACGGCGCCGCTCGAGCGCGCGCTCGCGGGCGCCGCCGGCCGCACAGTCATGGTGTACGCGTGCGGACCGGAACCGATGCTCGAAGCGGTCGCCCGCCTGGCGGCGAAATACCAGCGGCCGTCGGAAGTCTCCGTGGAGCGCGTCATGGGGTGCGGGCTGGGCGGTTGCTACAGCTGCGTGATCCCGATCCGCGACGGCCCGAAAGGACATCACTACGTGCGGTCGTGTCTCGGCGGACCGGTGTTCGCCGGCGATCAGATTGCGTGGGACAGGTGACAGTGACACCGTGACAGATTTGTCCATCCAGATCGGCCCGCTCACGCTCAAGAACCCGATCATTGCCGCCAGCGGCTGCTTCGGCTACGGCGTGGAGTACGCCGGCGTGGTCGATCTGTCGCTGCTCGGCGGCGTGGCCGTGAAGGGCCTGTTCCTCGCCCCGCGCGAGGGCCATCCTCCCGAGCGGATTGTCGAGACTCCCGCCGGCATGCTCAATGCCATCGGCCTGCAGGGGATCGGCGTCCACCGCTTCATCGCAGAAAAGCTGCCGGAGCTTCGCGACCGCCGCGCCACGGTCATCGTCAACATCTGCGGCAGCACGCTCGAGGAATACGTGGAACTGGCGCGCATCCTCTCGGATGCCGAGGGAGTGGCCGCGCTCGAGCTGAACATCTCCTGCCCCAACATCAAGGAAGGGGGGATCACCTTCGGCTGCAGCCTGACCGGCACCTACGATGTCGTCAGCGCCGTCAAGAAGGTCACGCCGCTGCCGGTGATTCCCAAGCTGACGCCGAACGTGACGGACGTGGCCTCCTTCGCCCGCGCATCCGAGGACGCCGGTGCGGATGCCGTATCGCTCGTGAACACGTTCCTCGCCATGGCGATCGACGTCGAGACCCGCCGCCCGAAGCTCTCGAACATCGTCGGCGGCCTGAGTGGACCGGCGATCCGGCCGATCGCGGTGCGGATGGTCTACGAATGCCGCCGGACCGTGAAGATCCCGATCATCGGCATGGGCGGCATCGCGTCGGCCACCGACGCGCTCGAGTTCATGATTGCCGGCGCCGACGCGGTCCAGGTGGGCACGGCCAATTTCGTCGATCCGTTCATCTGGACGAAGCTGCTCGACGGCATCCGCGACTACCTCGGCCGCCACAACATCGCGCGCGTACGGGAGCTGACGGGCACGATCGACACCACCGCCCGTGAAAAAGAGTGGATCAGCTCCTAGTCGCGCTCGACGTCGAAAGCGGCCGGCGTGCGCTCGATCTGGCCGACACGCTCAAGGACATCGCGGGCGGCTTCAAGGTCGGCAGCCGTCTGTTCACACTGGAAGGCCCGGCGCTCGTGCGCGCCCTCGTCGACCGCGGCACCCGCGTCTTTCTCGACCTCAAGTTTCACGACATCCCCAACACGGTCGCGCAGGCCGTCGACGCCGCCGTGCAGACCGGCGCGTGGATGATCGACGTGCACGCGTCGGGCGGCTCCGCCATGATGCAGGCGGCGGTCCGCGCGGGGCGCGATGCGGCCGAGCGGCTGGGACGTCCGGCGCCGCTCCTGGTCGGCATCACGGTCCTCACCAGCATGGACGAGACCGGGCTGCGGGAGACCGGCGTCGAGCGGTCGCTCGTCGACCAGGTGGTGACGCTCGCCCGCATGACCAAGGACGCCGGGCTCCACGGGGTGGTCGCGTCGCCGCACGAAACCTCGTCGATCCGGCAGGCGTGCGGCCCCGACTTCGCGATCGTGACGCCGGGCATCCGCGGCGCGTCGGCGGGAGGGGCGAAGAACGATCAAATCCGGACCATGGGACCCGCCGACGCCATCCGCGCCGGCGCCACCTACATCGTCGTCGGCCGGCCTATCACTGCCGCGCCCGATCCTCACGCGGCGGCCGAAGCCATGGTGCAGGAGTTGCGCTGAACCAGCCAAAGGCTCTGCCCCGATATTCGTTCAATAGAACCGGTGAGGTGAGAGCCCTTGGCTGGTTGGCCAGTATCTTTTTGGCGCGCTCCGCGCGCCTAGGACCGCTATACGGCTCCGGGAAACGGCTACAAAATCTCCTTTGGAGCCGTATAGCGGTCCATCGAGGTGCAGCCATGAAACGTGTGTCGCTCGTCCTCACGATTGTCTGCCTCACAGGACTCGTCGCGCGGGCGCAGGCGCCGATGAGAAACCTCCAGGTCTGGCCCAAGGACACGCCGCCCGCGCAGATCCTCCAGACAATGAACGCGTTCAACGAGTCGTTGGGCGTCGACTGCGATTACTGCCATGTGGCGGACTTTGCCTCCGACGAGAAGCGGGAAAAGCGCGTGGCGCGCCAGATGATCCTCCTGCGCGACGCGATCAACGTGATGCTGGCGGCGATCGTCGACAAGCCGGCGGGCGCGGGACCGACGGCCGGATTCGGCCAACCGGGCGCCCCCATCCGCGTGCTCTGCCGTGACTGCCATCACGGGCTGCCGGTTCCGCGCCAGCTGACCGACGTGATAACGCAGGCGGCGGGCGGCGGCGGTGCGGCGGCCGGTCTCGCGAAATACCGCGAACTGCGCGCGCAGTTCTACGGCGGCCAGCAGTACGACTTCAGCGAGAACAGTCTGTTGACGATGGCGCAACGCGCGCTGACGTCGAAGCGGCCGGAGGACGCGATGCAGTATCTGCAGGCGAACCTGGAGTACTTCCCGAGGTCGGTGCGCACGCTCATCGCGATGGCGCAGGTCAAGACCGTCACCGGGGACAGGGGCGGGGCAATCGAGAATCTCGAAAGAGCCGTGGCGCTCGATCCGACGCACGCGCAGGCGCAGGCGCAGTTGCGTCAGCTCAAGGGGCAGTAAAAAGGGCGGGTCGAACGACCCGCCCTCATCGAGCACTTCCCGGAACCGATCCCCGATCCCGGGTCCCCGGCCCCAGATTACTTCGCGGTGAAGATGAAGGTTCCCCGCCGGTTCCGCTGCCAGCAGTCCTCGTTGGACTCCGTGCACTGGGGGCTCTCTTCACCTCTTGTCACCGGCAGGATGCGATCGGCCGAAATGCCAAGGCTCGCCAGATAGTCCCTGACGGCACTGGCGCGGCGATCGCCGAGCCCGAGGTTGTACTCGTTGGTGCCACGCTCGTCGCAGTGTCCCTCTACGGTAATGCGCGTCGAGGGCCACCGCCGGAGAAACGCCGCGTTCTTCTCGAGCGTCGCCTGGGCATCGGGCCGAATCACGGACATATCGAAATCGAAGAACGCGTCGCCGAGCGGGCGCTCGGCGTTCAACTCGGCCAGCGTCTTCCGCGCGAAGATCTCGTCCTCGGTCAGCGGTTTCGGCGGCGGCGGCGCGGGCGGCGGCGGCGGCGGCGGTGGTGGTGGTGGCGGCGGCGGCGTTGCGGCCGGCGGCGGCGGCGGCGCGGGCGGTGCCGGCGCGGGCGGCGGAGTCCGCCGTGCGCAGCTCGCCAGCACGACGACAATCAGCAGCGTAACAATGGAAAGCAGCCACGAACGGCGCAATTTCATCAGCGGATTCTCCTGCGTTTGCCTTTCGCTTCTTGTGCCGGGACGAGCTTACGTCCGGCGTCACGCACATGTCAATCAAGGCGATAACGGATACACGCCGCATTCGTACACGCGCAACCCGAGGCGGCGCTCGTCGGCGGTACCCTCGGCAGGCCCCGGCAGGTAGACGCGGTCGATCTCGATCGCAATCGCCCCGCCGGTGCGCGTCACGTCCTCGGCGGGAACGGTCACGTCCCACTCGAAATCGGCGGCCGGTTGGAACTGGGCGATCACACGCCCGGCCGCGGTGACGCGCACCGTCGGCGGGACGTCGAAGTAGCGGAGCGGCGACTCGCCGCGCACGCTCAGCCGGACGCCACCTGAGGCGCCTTTCACCCGGACGACCGATCGCTCGCTCGTCCAGCGCCAGCGCCGTCCGGTGGCCGGGTCGTACTCGTCCTCGTGCCACCCCTCCGCAAAAGCGTGCAACATGCGGTCCGCGGACTGAATATCGAACTGCCGCACCCCCACCGGCGCACGGCGGCCGTCGCCGCCGACAGCGCGCGAGACAATCGTCAGCCGCGCGTAGCGCCCTTCGCCTTTGGCAATGCCGTCGGGCAGATCGAGGAACCGCAGAAAATTCCGCTCCTCGAAGGAGAGCATCCAGCGGTCCCGTACCACGCCGTCGACGGCGAGCTCGAACTCCGCGGCTGGATCGCCGGCATCACCGAGATGGCGGCCCCCGACGACGAGGTGCAGCGGACCCGGGCGTCGGCGCACCCACGCCTCGATGGGCCGGAAGTCCGGACCGGCGCCGCTCGCGCGCGCGAGCCCGCCGGTTTCAGGCGTGAGCGCCCAGCCTTCGCCGGCAAACCATCCCGGGTCGCTGATGCGGTACCAGTCCGCGCCAACGGGGCGAGCGCCGCTCAGCTCCGGCCGGTCGGCCACGGCCCAGCGGTAGCGCTCGACGTCGAGCCGCGCTTGCGGATCGATGAGCGCCAGGTCGGTCCGCCGCGGATCCGCAAAGAACCAGACGGCCGCGGTGCCGCCGTTTTTCCAGTAGCTTACCGGACCAAGCCACTCGTACAGCCGCGGCGGCTCGGCCACGGGCGGCAGCGCGCTCCCTGCCTGGAGCGCCCGCCACACGCTGTGATGCCCGAAGACGGCGCCGGGAGAGGCGCTCCCGACCGCTTGCGACGCGTCGGCGATGGCGCGAAACGCCGGGTGCGGCTCGCGGCCGTATGCCACGCTCACCGGGACGGCAACGACGAGCGCGCCGGCCACGAGCGGGGCCGCCGCCGGCATGAACCGGCCGAACGCGCCCGCACCGCGGACGGCCAGCCAGACGACCAGCGGCAGCGTCGGGATCGCGTAGCGGACCGTGATCGTCTCCTGAAACAGCAGATGGAAGGCGGCATACGGCACGAAGGCCACAAGCAGGAGCACCAGAGCCGGCCGTTCACGCGCGAGCATCAGTACGCCGCCGAGCGCGGCGGCCGCCGCAACCGCCGCCGCGAGCGCCGTGGAACCCCACGGCAGCACGAACGTCTCGTACAGCGCAAACGCCAGCCGGCGCGGCGTTGGCTCGAGCCACAGCATGTTCACCCACGCGAAATCTTCCCCGGCCTGCGAGCCGAGCGCACGGAGGTAGCCGCCAACGCCGCCGCTGTCGGCGACGAGCGGCACGGCCCAGACAAGGCCGGCGGCGGCTAGCGCGGCGACCGGCCGCCAGAAGCGCCGCGCCTGCCACAGCGCGAGCGTGAAGAGCGGCAGCGTCAGAAAAACCGTCTGGACCCGAATGCCCGCCGCCAGACCGGCCACGACGGCGCCCAGAGTAAGCCACCGTGGGTCGGTGCGCCCGTGCAGGATGAACGCCTGCGCAACGAGCGCGACGGCCAACCCGGGCAGATCGCCCATCGGCCGCAGTCCGGATATCCAGATGAGCGGTGCCGCGGCGAACAGCGCGGCTGCCCACGTGAGCCGCGATCCGGGATTCGGGGTCCGGGATCCGGAGGTTCGGGGTTCATGGTTCACGGCCGCAAACACGTAGGCGACCGCAATAATCGCAACGGCGCCGGCGACGGCCGACCAGAGCGCCAGGGCCAGCGCCTCAGCCGCGCCGGGAACGACCGACGGCGAGACCGCCGAGATCGGCACCAGCAGCAGACGGCCGAGCGCGATATAGACCGGCGACCCCGGCGGGTGCGGCTGGTGGCGCGCGGGGTCGAAATCGCGCAGCCCGAGCGCGAAGTTGATCGAGTCGTAGTCTTCGAGCGACGGAGCGAGGAATGGAAGGTGCGCCGCCAAATACGCGGCGGCTACGATCAACTCCCAACTTCCACGACGCCAACGCCCAAGATGCCCACTCCCAAGCGACTGTGACGATTGGGAGTTGTAGAGTTGGGAGTTGGAAGTTGTATTAGGCCGGGCGGAGACGGACACCTTCATTCAGGCTGCCCATCCTATACCCCTGGAGATCGATCGTGACGTGCTGATACCCGATCGCCCGGAGCGCCTCGACGATCCGCTCGCGAACCTCGGGCTCGAGCGCCCGGGCCAGCTCGTCGCCGCCAATCTCGATCCGCGCGAGGCTGTCGTGATGCCGCACGCGGCACACGCGGAAGCCGAGCTCGCGGAGCACCGCCTCGGCGCGCTCGATCATACGCAGCTTCCCGGGGGTGACCTCCGAGTCGTACGGGATGCGGGAAGAGAGGCATGCCGACGCCGGCTCGTCCCAGGTGGGAAGGCCGGCGCGGCGCGACAACTCGCGGATGTCGGGCTTGGTGAGGCCCGCTTCGTCGAGCGGGCTGCGGACCCCGAATTCGCGCGCCGCGCGGCGCCCGGGCCGGTAGTCGCTCCGGTCGTCGGCGTTGCTGCCGTCGACGACGACCGCGAAGCCGCGCGCGGCGGCCAGCTGCGTCAACACACCGTAGAGCTCCTGCTTGCAGTAGTAGCAGCGGTCGACCGGATTCGCGCGGTACTCCGCGCGCTCGATCTCGGCGGTCCGGATGAACTCGTGGCGGAGGCCGAACTCGCGCGCCACGGCCAGCGCGAGCTGCCGGTGGTGATCGGGATAGCTGGGGCTGTCGGCCGTGATGCAGAGCGCCGCGGGGCCGAGCACCTGCGTCGCCGCCCACGCCAGATAGGCGCTGTCGACGCCCCCGCTGAACGCAACAACGACCGACCCGTAGGAACCGAGGAGTTCGTGCAGCCGCCGCTCGCGGGAGGTCAGCGCGCCGTCAGGAACCGCGTCGTCAGAAACCCTGCGAGCCGCAACGATCACTCTTCCTCTTCTTCCTCGAAATCGTCCTCGTCGTCGAACATGCCCTCGTCTTCTTCGAGGTCCTCGTCCTCGTCGTCGTCCTCGTCGTCGTCCTCGTCGTCGAGGTCATCTTCGTCTTCGTCGTCGGCGACTTCGAGTTCGTTTGGACCGGCGAGTACGAGGTTTTTCCCGCACTCGGGGCAGCTCAGTTCGTCGCCTTCCTCGTGGTCGGTGGTGTCGATTTCGTCGAATTCACATTCGGGGCAGGTCGCCATACTGGCTCCACGGCAGCGGATCAGCCGAGCTGCAAGCGTTGGCGGAAGGGCCGAAGGGCCGCATCCTGTAGCAGATCCAGCACTTCCCGCCAAAGGCCGGATTATAGCGAGATCCGCGCGACCTCCGCAATGCGCGGGGTCCCCACCGCGCACGCATGCGCGGTGGGGTGCGAGTGCAGCCGCCTTCGCGCAGTCGCACTTTGGCCTAAGGATCACTGCCTCGTCTTCCGATACATGGGACATGCCAGCCCCGGCGGCGGCCGCCGCCGTCAAGACTGTGATCGTCGCCGACGACACGGCGTTCGTCCGCGACCGGTTCAAGACGGCGCTCCACGCGGCCGGTCATCGCGCGAGCGCCGTGGCCGACGCCTCCGAGCTGCTCGCGCGCGTGCGCGGCGACAGCCGCGGCGTCGATCTGGTCGTGCTGGACCTGCGGCTGCCCCCGGTACAGGGCGTCGCGCTGGTGCGCGCGCTTCGCGCCATCGACGGCTTTGAGGCGCCGATCGTCGTGTTCAGCGGCACGATTGCGAACGCCGATGAAGTGCGCGAGCTGTCGCGCCTCGGCGTGGCAGGCTATGTCAACGAGTACAGCGCCGTGCAGCACATCGTGCCGGCGCTCGCGCCGCATCTCTTTCCGAATCAGTACAACCGGCGGTCGAGCCCGCGTGCGGTCCTCGGGATCCCCGTCGCCTACCGCCTCGGCAATACGATCGCGGCGGCCGTGACGCTGAACGTCGGCCGCGGCGGCCTGGCGATCCGCACCACGAGCCCGCTCGACCCCGGCACGCTGGTGAAGGTCCGCTTCCGGCTGCCCGGCACGACGAAGGACATCGACGCGGAGGCGAGGGTAGCGTGGGCCGAGCGCCGCGTCGGCATGGGGCTGCATTTCAACCGCATCGAGGCCGCCGACGAGGCGGCGATCGACGAGTTCGTCCGCGCGCATTTCTTCTCGAATCGGAAAGCGTAGGCTCACCGCGCCCGCAGCAGCCGCAGCGCGTTGCCGACGACGACGACTGACGCGCCCGTGTCGGCCAGCACCGCCATCCAGAGCGTCGTCGTGCCGGTGACGGCCATGACGAGAAACGCCGCCTTGAGCGCGAGCGAGATGGCGACGTTGGTCCTGACGTTGCGGATCGTCGCGCGGGCGAGGCGGATCGCATAGGGGACGCGGAGGAGCTCGTCGGACATCAGCGCCACGTCGGCGCTCTCGAGCGCCGCGTCGGATCCGGCGGCGCCCATCGCGATCCCGACGTCGGCGGCGGCGAGCGCGGGCGCGTCGTTGATGCCGTCGCCGACCATCAGCACCGGGCCGTGGCGGTTGCTCAGGGATCGCACCAGGCCGTACTTCTGCTCCGGGAGCAGCCCGGCATGGTACTCGTCGAGCCTCAGTTCCTCGGCCACGCGCGCGGCGGTCCACTTGTGATCGCCGGTCAGCATCGCCACCCGGCGCACCCCGTGCTCGCGCAGCAGGCCGATCGCTTCGCGCGCCGTCTCGCGGGGACGGTCGGCCACGACGAGCGCACCGGCCGCCGCGCCGTTCAGCGACACGACCACGACCGACTTTCCCTCGTGCTGCGCGCGCTCGAGGTCCGCGGCCTGCGGCACCGGAATCTGCCGCGCCTCGAACAGGCGCTCGTTGCCGACCACAATCCGGACGCCGTCGACGTCGGCTTCGGCCCCCATTCCGGGGACCGCCGCAAACCGGGTTGCGGGCGGGATCTCGATGCCGTGCTCGCGGGCGTGCGCCACGATCGCCCTCGCCACCGGATGTTCCGAGCGGGCTTCCACCGCCGCGGCGTAACGGAGCACGTCGCGGGACGAGACGGTATCGAGCGGCAGCACGTCGGTGACGCGCAGCTCCCCGCGCGTCAGCGTGCCGGTCTTGTCGAAGGCGACGACGCGCACGGCCGCGAGGCGCTCCAGGTGCACGCCGCCCTTGACGAGCACGCCGTTGCGCGCGGCCGCCGAGAGCGCCGCCACGATCGAGACCGGCGTCGAGATGACGAGCGCGCACGGGCACGAGATCACCAGCAGCACGAGCGCGCGGTACACCCACACGGACGCGTCGGCGCCGCCGGCGAGCGGCGGCACGACGGCCACGATCGCGGCGAAAACGAGCACCGCCGGGGTGTAGACGCGGGCGAACCGATCGACGAACGCCTGCACGGGCGCCCGACTCGCCTGCGCCGTTTCGACTAGATGGATGATGCGCGCGAGCCGCGTGTCGCGGACGAGCCTTGTCACGCGCACGTCAAGCGCGCCGTGCCCGTTGATCGTCCCGGCAAACACTTCGTCGCCGGGCCCTTTGTCGACCGGGAGCGACTCGCCCGTGAGCGGCGCCTCGTTGACGTCGCTGTGACCGGCCACGATGACCCCGTCGAGCGGCACCTTGTCGCCGGGACGCACCAGGATTTCATCGCCGACGCGGATGTCGTCCACCGGGATGCGCGCGTCGACGCCGTTGCGCCGCGCGAGCGCCTCCCGCGGGGAGAGGTCGACGAGCGCCCGGATCGCCTGCCGGGCCCGCTCCATCGTCCGCAGCTCGAGCCACTGGGCGACGGCAAAGAAGAACACGACGGCGGCCGCCTCGAGCCATTCGCCGAGGACGAGCGCGCCCGCAACCGCCACGACCATCAGCGTGTTGATGTCGAGCGTCCGCGACCGGATGGCGGCGGCCGCCCGGCGGGCCGGGAACACGCCGCCGGCGACGGCGGCGGCCGTCAAGCACGCCGCCGACGCGGCCGGCCGGCCGGAGGCGGCCAGCGCAAGACCGGCGACAATACCCAGGCCGCATGCCACCATCAGCCGCCAGCGCCAGGCGATGTCGCCCCCCTCGATCGCGGGCTCCTCGTGCTCGAGCCACATCCGCATGCCGGTCTGCCCGGCCGCATCGACGATCGCGGAGGTCGTCAGCTTGGCGGCGTCGTACTTGACGTGCAGCCGCTGGCCGATCAGGTCGGCCGACACCGCTTCGAGGCCGACGAGCGGCTTGAGCCGGCGCTCGAGGATGACCACCTCCTCGTTGCAGTCCATCCCCTCGACGCGGAACACCGCCTCGGCGTGCAGTTCGCACGTCGCGCATGCGTAGGGCGGGTTCCGCCCTTCGACGCCGCTCAGGGCGCCGCGAGCGTCAGTCGAGGGGCGCGAGGCGGATCCGCCGGATGGCTCGCCGACAGCCATGCTGCTGTTCTCAGCGTACAGACCCCGACCAGCCGGGGCAATCGAACGTCGAAATTCGGCGGCCCTCTCGCCGCAGCTCGGCCGGGCCGGTTGCTCCCGCCAGCGTCGATGGGCTAGGATCACGGGCTGGACTCCAGGGCTTAAACCACTCCAGATCTAGAGGTTACGAGGAGGACACACACGTGATCGAGGTGCAGCACCTCACCAAGCGCTACGGCCCGACAACTGCAGTTGATGACATCAGCTTCCGGGTGGAAAAAGGCGAGGTTCTCGGCTTCCTCGGGCCGAACGGCGCCGGCAAGACGACGACGATGCGCGTGCTGACGGGCTACATTCCGCCGACCGAGGGGCGGGCAATTGTCGCGGGCTACGACGTCTTCGACCAGCCGATCGAGGCCAAGCGGCGCACCGGGTATCTGCCGGAACTGCCTCCGCTGTATCCGGAGATGACCGTCCGCGATTACCTGCTGTTCGTGTCGCGGATCAAAGCCGTGCCGCGCGGCGAGCGGAAGGCGCGGGTCGGCGAGATAATGGAGCGGACGCGCATCACCGACGTGGCCGAACGGCACTGCGGTAAGCTGTCGAAAGGGTACCGGCAGCGCGTCGGCCTGGCGCAGGCGCTGCTGCACAACCCGGAGGTGCTGATTCTCGACGAGCCGACCGCCGGCCTCGACCCAAAGCAGATCATCGAGACGCGGCAGCTCATCAAGCAGCTCGGCGGCGACCACACGATCATTCTGAGCACCCACATCCTGCCCGAGGTCAGCCAGACCTGCCAGCGCGTGGTCATCATCAACAAGGGGCGCGTGGTGGCGGTCGACAGCCCCGAGAACCTGACCGCGCGCCTGCGCGGCTCGGAGACAATGTACGTGCAGGTGGACGCGCCGGTCATCGGCGACGTCAGAGCCGCGCTGCAGGCGGTGCCGGGCGTCACCGAGGTGGCGGTCGCCGAAACGCGCGGCAACATTGCCAACTGCGAGGTGAACAGCGAATCGGGGCGCGACGTGCGCCGCGAGCTCGCCTCCGCCGTCGTCTCACGCGGGTGGGGGCTGCTCGAGCTCCGGCCGCTCAGAATGAGTCTCGAGGAAATCTTCCTGCACCTGACAACCGAGGACGTGGCGCATGAATAACATCCTGGCGATCGCGCACAAGGAGCTGAAGAGCTACTTCGCCTCGCCGATTGCGTACATCGTGATCGGCTTTTCGGCGATTCTCTACGGCTGGTTCTTCATCAACCTGCTGTACTACTTCGACCGCATCTCGATGCAGGCCGGCGCCGGCTTCGGGGGGCCGCAGTCGGTGAACGTGAACGAGCAGCTGATCTCGCCGCTCTTCCTCAACGTCAGCGTCATCCTGCTGTTCACGCTCCCGCTCGTCACCATGCGGACCTACTCCGAGGAAAAGCGCTCGGGCACGATCGAGCTCCTGCTGACCTCGCCGCTGACGGACCTGCAGATCGTCATGGGCAAGTTCCTCGGGGGCCTGACGCTCTACGCGGCGATGCTGGCGGTGACGGTCGTGCACATGGGGTTCCTGTTCGCATTCGGCAACCCCGAGTGGCGGCCGGTGTTGAGCGGCTATCTGGGTCTGCTGCTGATGGGCGGCTGCTTCCTGTCGCTCGGGCTCTTCATCTCGAGCCTGACGCGCAACCAGATCGTCGCCGGGATGGTGACGTTCGCGGTGTTCCTGCTCTTCTGGGTGATCAACTGGATCGCGACGTTCATGGGCCCGACGACGCAGAACGTGCTGAATTACCTGTCGATTACGGAACACCTGAACGACTTCACCCGGGGCGTCGTCGATACGAAGCACCTCGTCTACTACGTCTCTTTCATCGCGTTCAGCCTGTTTCTGACCGTCCGGGCGGTCGACAGCGAACGCTGGCGCGGATAAGCCATGTTCTACCGAATTCTGAGCATCCTCGGCTGGATCGGCACGGCGCTCGTGTTCGGCGCCGTCGCCATTCGCTTCGTCAGGCCCGAGTGGAACCAGTACGCCACGTGGGGCGCGTGGGCGGGCCTCGCGCTCGTCGTGCTCTACACGCTCGGGCAATGGCGCGAGATCCTCAACTACTTCCGGCGCCGGCAAGCGCGGTACGGCGCGCTGGCCACGACGGGCGTGCTGGCGGCGCTCGCCATCACGGTGGCGGTGAACTACCTGGCGTCGCGCCAGAACAAGCGGTGGGACCTGACCGCCAACCAGCAGAACAGCCTCTCGGAGCAGACGGTCAAGGTGCTCCAGGGCCTGCAGGGCCCGGTGAAGTTCACCGTCTTCGACCGGCAGACCGAGTTCGATCGGTTCCGCAACCGGCTCAACGAGTACGCGTATCACTCGCGCAACGTCTCGGTGGAGTACATCGACCCCGACACCAGGCCGGTGATCGCCAAGGAGTACGAAATCCAGCAGTACGGCACGGTCGTCGTCGAGTACATGGGCAAGCGCGAGCGGGTCACGTCCGACAGCGAACAGGACCTGACGAACAGCCTGATCAAGGCGCTCTCCGACCAGGAGCGCAAGGTCTACTTCCTGCAGGGGCACGGCGAGAAGGAGCCGAACGACACCGAGCGCGACGGCTACAGCGCCCTGAGCGGCATGCTGCGGCGCGACAACTACATGGTGGAGCGCCTGGTGCTGGCGCAGCAGAAGGACGTGCCCGCGGACGCCACGGTCATCGTCATCGCCGGGCCGACGAGCGATATTCTCCCCGCCGAGCTCGACATGCTCCGGAAGTACCTGGGGCGCGCAGGCACACTGATGGTGCTGGTCGACCCGCCGATCGGCGGCGCGCCCAAAGAGCTGTCGAACATCGAGGCGCTGATCAAGGAATGGGGCGTCACGCTCGGCAACAACGTCGTCGTCGACGTCAGCGGCGCGACCAACGAGCCAAGCATTGCCGTCGCCGCCACCTATCCGCTGCACGCGATCACCGAACAGTTCGCGACGCTGACGATCTATCCCGTTGCGCGCACGGTCGATGCGGTGACCGGCGGCCCCACCGGACGCACGCCGCAGACCATCGTCGAGACGAGCCGCGCGAGCTGGGCCGAGTCCAACTTCGCCTCGCTCTCGACCGGCGTGTCGCTCGATGCCGAGGGGGGCGACAAGGCCGGGCCGCTTCCGGTGGCGGTGGCAGTCTCGGGCGCGGCCGACGCAGCCGCCGACACCGCGCAGGGCACGTCGACGACCAACGAGCCAAAGCCCGAAACCCGCCTGGTCGTCTTCGGCGACTCGGACTTCGCCACCAACGCCTACGCGGGCGTGCCGGGCAACCCGAACCTGTTTGCCAACGCCGTCAACTGGCTCGCCCAGCAGGAGAACCTCATCGCCATCCGGCCGAAAGAGACCGCGGACCGGCGGGTGACGATGACGCCGCGCCAGCAGACCACGGCGTTCCTGGCATCGATCCTGTTCATTCCGGCGTTCGTGTTCGCAGCCGGAGTCTTCACCTGGTGGCGGAGGCGGTAGGATGCGAGGCCTGAAGACGACGATCGCGCTGCTGGTCGTCCTCGGCGGCCTGGCCGGCTACATCTTCTTCTACGAGGCGCGCCGGGAGCCCGCGGATCCGAACGCCCGCCCGCGCGCGTTCGACCAGCTCGCATCGGAGAACATCCAGGAAGTGCAGATCAAGAACGCCGACGGCCAGACCTCGCGCGTGCAGCTCGAGAGCGGCAACTGGCAGCTCGTCGAGCCGGTCAAGGCGGATGCCGACGACGGCGTCGTTGGTACGGTGACGAGCAACCTGGCCTCGCTGGAGGTGCAGCGCGTGGTCGAGGAGAAGCCGGCCGACCTCAAGCAGTACGGCCTGGAGCCGCCTCGCATCGACGTCGGGTTCCGGCTGCGCGACCAGAAGGAGCTCCAGCACCTGCTCGTCGGCGACAAGACCGCGACGGGAGGCGACCTGTACGCGAAGCGGCCCAACGAGAGTCGGGTGTTTCTGATCGCGGCGTACCTCGACTCGATCTTCAACAAGGCGCCGTTCGACCTGCGCGACAAGGTGATCCTGAAGTTCGAGCGCGACAAGGTCGACGGCGTGGAAGTGTCCGAGGGCACGGCGGCGATCCAGTTCTCGCGCAGCGGCAGCGAGTGGCGGATCGCCAAACCGATCGCCGCGCGCGCCGACTACGCCGCGGCCGAAGGGCTGCTCACGCGCCTGTCGTCCACGCACATGCTCGAGGTGGTGGAGGAAGAGGCGGCGGATCTCCGGAAGTACGGCCTCGACCGGCCGTCGCTGACCGCCACGATCGGAGCGGGGAGCACGCGGGCGACGCTGCTCCTCGGACGCAAGGCGGACGACGGCGGTTTCTTCGCGAAGGACGCGGCCAGGCCGACGGTCTTCACGGTCGAGGAAGCGCTGGCGACCGACCTGGGCAAGGAGGTCTTCGACTTCCGCCGCAAGGACCTGTTCGACGCGCGCTCGTTCAGCGCCAACCGCGTCGAGCTGCAGCGCGGCAGCGAGACGATGGCGTTCGAGAAGCGGGAGGAAGGCGGCAAGACGATCTGGCGGAACGCCGCGGGCCAGACGGTGGATACCGCCAAGGCGGAGGACGCGATCATGCGGTTCTCCAACCTCCAGGCGCAGACGTTCCAGCAGGCCGCGCACCCATCGCTGAAGACGCCGGTGGCAACCGCGACGGTGCGCTTCGACGAGAACAAGACCGAGACGGTCACCTTCGGCCGATCGGGGAACGAGGTGTTTGCGAGCCGCTCCGACGAGCCGGGCTCGGCGCGCGTCGACGCGACCGCGTTCGACGAGGCGATGAAGGCTGTCGACGCCATGAAATGACATGAACCGGTTTCATAACCTGCCACCGGCCGCTGCGAGAGGTGGCATGTCCTCCGTCAAACCGGCTCCGCTCGTCACGCCTCCCGCTGCACTCGAGCGTCCGGCCTCGCTGCGCGCTTGCGCCTCCCACGGTTTGCCTCCGGACATACCACCTCTCGCAGCGCCGTGGCATGAGGCGTGATGCCTCCGCAGCAAACTGTCGTCAGCGTAATCGAAACGCAAGACGCAAGACTCGAACGCGGTTCGGTTCCGGCGCTGCCTGGCTCTTGCGTTTTGCGTTTTGAGTTTCGAGTTCGTTGCCTGCGCTCGCGCGCCGGCCGCCGTCACCCCATCCCGCCCGGACAACCCCCTCCAGCAGCTCAGAGACGAGATCACCGCCGCCACCACGGCGCCCGGCGTGCGCCGCGCCGCCTGGGGCATCGTCGTGTACTCGCTCGATCGAGGCGAGCGGCTGTTCGAGCTGAATCCCGGCACGCTGCTCGTGCCCGCGTCCGCGGTGAAGCTGGTGAGCCTCGCCGCCGCCGCTGAAGCGGTCGGCTGGGACTACCGGTACGAGACGACCGTTCTGGGGACCGGCCCGATCGTCGACGGCGTCCTGCAGGGCGATCTCGTCGTGGTCGGGTCGGGCGATCCGTCGGTCGGCGGGCGCGGCAACGGCGATCTGAGCGGATGGATCGCGGCGCTCAGGGCGCGCGGGATCCGCCGCATCGCCGGGCGCATCATCGGCGATGACAACGGCATCGAGGAGCCGCGGCCGCAGTTGGCGTGGGCGTGGGACGACCTCGGGTACGCGACCGGCGCGCTGTTCGGCGCGCTGAACTACGCCGAAAACCGCATGGAGGTGACGGTCGTCCCGGCCAAGGCCGCCGGAGGCCCGGCGACGCTCGACGTGGAGCCGCCCGCCGCCGCGCGGCCGCTGTACAACAGGACGGTGACGCGGGAGCCTAGCTCCATGCCGCTGCTGTGGCCCGAGCAGCGGCCGGGCGAGCCGTTCCTGACGATCGCCGGATTCATCCCCGCAGGTGCGCCAGCAACGCGAATGACGGTCTCGGTGGGGAATCCGACGTTCTGGTTCGCCAGCGTGCTGCGACACCAGCTCATGGCCGCGGGCATCGAGGTGACGGGTGACGCGTACGACGTCGATGACGTGCCGCCGCTCCTCGATCGCGGGAGCGGCACCGGGATCTACGGGCACTGGTCACCGCCGCTCTCCGAGCTCGCCGAGCCCATGCTGAAGGAGAGCATCAATCTTTACGGCGAGGCGGTGCTGCGGCTCAACGCGCCGACGGGTGTGTTGCCCACCAACGATACGGCGCTCGAGGGCCTGCGAATGCGGCTTCGCAGCTGGGGCATCGCGGACGAGGCGTGGCAGATCGTCGACGGCTCGGGGTTGTCGCGGCGCAACGCCGTGGCGCCGGAGGTGCTGGTCGCCGTGCTGCAGCGGATGTACGACCCGTCGGGCCGGTCGCCCTGGATGACCGCATTACCGGTGGCCGGCCACGACGGCACGCTCGAAACCCGCATGCGCGGCACACCGGCCGAAGGAAACGTCCGCGCCAAGACCGGCACGATGACGAACATCCGGACGCTGGCCGGCTACGTGCGGACGCGCGACGGCGAGACGCTCGCGTTCGCGATCATGGCCGACGCGTTCGAGGGGTCCGGAACCGCGGCGGCCGAGGCGATCGATCGGATTGCCGTCCGGCTGGCGACGTTCAGCCGCCGCCCGTAGTCCGCCGACAGCCACTCCCACGGGCCACAGAGACACAGAGGCACAGAGTTCCCATACGTTCTTGTGCGTACGCAGCGTCCGGCTTTTCGCCTCCGGCGGAGGCTTCGGCGCGGCTCGCCGAAGCGCGCTTCGCGCGCGAAGGCGGTAGCCGGACCCGCGTTGGCTGCGGGACGCTCGCACATAACCGCATCCGCAGTTCGGGCTCCGGTTGACCAACACGAGGCGAGCCAGTCACTTGCGGGCCGGCTCGCGTGCGACGGCCTGACGGTTGGCTGCCAGTTCGTTGTACATATCGCCGCGGCTGCAGCCAACCGCAGGCGTCGCCCACCAAGCCGCGTGCTAACATCCTGCCGCCGTTGGAGTAATCGCCGGTTGTCGTTGGAGGAGAAGAGGCGTTGACTGCGAGCCTCGCCGGCGGTCTACTTCATAAGTCGTTAGCCCGCAGGCGCAGGATGGGAAGTCTTTTACTTCGGAATCCGACTTGGTAACTCGCGTGAAGCCGCTCAGCGAATATGTGGCCGCGCGTTGACGTTTCCTGTGGAAATCCGCATGGTCTTAGGGCGGTCCTTCTACAGCGAGGACGTGCGGAGAAGTCATCCCGATGTCCGTTTCGTACCGCCACACCCAGATTGGCTTTGTGATCGTTGCGGCGGTCGGCGCTGGATTTGCGACTGCGTCATACATCGGCGTAGCGTCGTCGAGCAGGGGCCTGATGGTTGTGCTTGTTGTTCTCGGAGCTGTATTACTCCTGTTCCCCACGCTGACCACGGTCGTCGCAGACGGTGTGTTCGAGGTGTTCTTCGGCCCCGGCTTGATTCGTCGTCGCATCGACTTGAGCGATATTCGCGAAGTCCGTATCGTCTCCAATCCGTGGTACTGCGGTTGGGGCATCCGGTGGATCGGCCGTGGGTGGCTCTGGAATGTCTCGGGACTGCGGGGAGTGGAGCTTGAACTGAAGGACGGCCGTCGGTTTCGGGTAGGGACGGACGAACCTGAGCTGCTGGCCAAGACTCTTCGCGAACAATAAGGCCGGCCAACAAGCGTCGGCAACCGAGGACGGCCCGGCGATTTTCGAAAACATCCTCCGGCCGCCGCTGAAGCCGCGGCGGCGGTGATCGTGACGGATCCGGCAGAGCCGTCCTATGCGCGCAGCGCTGCCTCGACGAGCGTCCGCGCGGCGGCGACGATCTCCTCCGCCGGTGCGCTCAGCCCGCCCCCCTGCGCCAAGTCGGCCTTGCCGCCGCCGCGCCCACCGAACCGCTCCAGCAGCTGACGGAGGAGCGCGTTGGCATCGAGTGCCACACCGTCGGACCGCGCGACGACGAGAGCGACAGGCGGGCCGGGTGCGAGAAGCACGGCGACGCCGCGCGTGACCGCCACCGCCGCCAGCGCCCGCGCCTTCAGGTCCGCCGCGTCCGCTTCGTCAATGCGCTGGACGAGCACGCGGCTGCCCGCGACCTCCGGGGCCTCCGCCATCAGACGAGCGCCTTCGTGCGCCGCGAGCCGTCCCCTCAATTCCTTGATGCGCTTCTGCAGGTCCTTCAGCTCGGTCTGCACCCGCTCGACGGCCGACGGCAGCTCGCCCGGCAGCACCGACAGGAACCGGATGCTCCCGGCGACCGCATCGCGATAGGTCCGCAGCGCCCTCAGCGCGCGGCCGCCGCAGATGAACGTCAGCCGTGTTCCCCCGCGCAGCCGCTCCGCCCCGAGCGCCGCGACGAGCCCGACCGCGCCGGTGCGGGCGACGTGCGTGCCGCCGCAGGGGCACACGTCGATGCCCTCGATGTCGATGAGGCGCAGCGGCCCCGTCCGGACCGGCTCCTTCCTGAGCGCCAGCGCTCCCGCCTCTTCCGGCGATACAAAGCGGATGGAGACCGCCCGGTCCTCCCACACGACCCCGTTGGCGAGATCGACGGCGCGCTCGATGTCGCGGGTGGAGGCCTCGCGGGCGAGATCGATCGTCGACACCTCCGCACCCGTGTGGAAGCCGGACGTGGGATTGTCGAACAGCCGGACGAAGGCGGCCGACAGCACGTGCTGCCCCGTGTGCTGCTGCATGTGGTCGAACCGGCGCGCCCAGTCGATCTCGCCTCTAACCACGGCGCCTTGCGCCAGCGGCGCCGACACGACATGCACGACCTCGTCCCCATCGATGGTTTCGACGACCTCGGCTCCGCCGAGCCGGCCGGTGTCGAACGGCTGGCCGCCGGAGGCCGGATAGAACGCGGTCCGATCGAGGAGGACGGCGGCCCTCCCCTCACGCTCGAACGCGCGCGTGACGGTCGCCTCGAACGTCCGGCAGAAGGGGTCCGTGTAGTAGATCCGGTCCGTCACTGGACAAAGGAGGAAGGAGGAAGGAGGAAGGAGACAGGAGACAGGAGACAGGAGACAGGAGACAGGAGCAGCTCCTCCTGATCATGCGGCCGGCAGGTCGAAGTAGAAGACGGCGCCGCCCGCGGCGGCGCGGCGATAGCCGATGGCGCCGCCGAGTGAATCGATGATGCCGTAGCTCACCGACAGTCCGAGCCCCGTGCCCTGCCCCACGGGCTTGGTCGTGAAGAACGGCTGAAACAGCCGCGGCTCGTGCTCCGGCGCGATGCCGGGGCCCGTGTCCTCGACCTCCAGCATCACACGGGGCCCCTCGTCCCGCGATCGGATCGTGATCCGGCCGGGCTGCCGGCCGGACTGCACGATGGCCTGCTCGGCGTTGACCACGAAGTTGAGGACCACCTGCTGCAGCTCGGTGACCACGGCCAGCACCGGCCGCCGCGACCCGTCCTCGATCCGCAGCTCGATGTTTTCCGTCTCGAGGCGCCGCTGCCGCAGCTCGGCCACCGACCGGATCACGTCGGTGAGGCGGACCGGCTCGGCCTCGCCGGTCTGCTGGCGCGCGAACATCGCGAGGTTCCGGATGATGCCGCAGGCGCGGGCGCTTTCCCTCTGAATGAGGAGCAGATCGCCGCGGACCGACTCGGGCAGCTCGTGCTGCATCTGCAGCAGCTCGGCGAATCCGAGGATCGCCTGGAGCGGGTTGTTGATCTCGTGCGCGACGCCGGAGACGAGCTGGCCGACGGCGGCAAGCCGCTCCTGCCGGATCACCTGGCGCTGGAGCGACTCGACCTCCTGGCGCATGCGCCGCTCCTCGGCCATCTGCGCGTCGAGGGCGGCGCGCGTCTCGTTGAACCGCCGCAGCATGGAATCGAACGCCTCCTGCAGGTCGGCGAACTCCCGGGTCGGCATCGGCTGCCGCTGGAGCGGGCTGAAGTCGCCCGAGGCGATGCGCTGCGCCGCGGCGTCGAGGTGCGCCACCGAGCCCCTCAGACGGCGTGAGTACATCAGCGCGATCGCCAGCCAGCCGCCGAGAATCGCCAGGAACACCGGGAGCGTGCGCAGCCACAGCGACACGGCGCGATCGGTGGCCACCGAGGTCGGGATGCCGACGTTCACCAACCACAGCCCGTCGGACACCAGCGCCTGCCCGTAGATGCGCCGGATGCCGTCGACGCTCGGGTACTCCTGCGGCGGGCCCAGGGCATCCTCGAACCAGCCGTTCCCCAGCGTCTGGCCGACATATCGCTCGGGATCTGGACGGCGCGCCAGCACACGACCGTGGCGGTCGGTGAGCGCAACGACGGACCGTTCGGGCAGCAGCGACTGCCCGAACTCGTCCAGGAGCAGCTGTGGCTCCACATAATAGGCGAGCACCCCGGTGATCGTCCCTTCGCCGTTTCGTACCGGATATGCGAGCGTGACGGTCGCCTCGCCGGACGGGCGGACCTCCGGCGGCGAGACGACGCGACCGGCTTTCTGGAGCACCTCCGCGGCCAACTCCGGCAAGTGTGGAGGAATCTCGGCCTTCGGATCGACGCGCGCGACGAAACGTCCGTCCCGATCCATCAGCACAAGCTCGACGAGGGATGGACGCTGCTCCCGCTGCGGCCTGAGGAGGGCGACCGCCTCCGGCTCCAGTTCCTGGACGGCGCGATGGCTGGTCAGGTTCCGCGCCATCCGGTCGAATCCGATGACCTCGCGGTCGATGGCCGCCGCCGTCCGCACCGCGGTCGTCTGCGTCCGTTCGAGGAGCTCCTCGGTCGCCTCCCGAAACTCCACGTAGCCGAGCAGGATCGCCGCCACCAGCACAGGGACGACGAGCAGCAGGAGGCCAAGCAGAAGCTCCTGCCGCAGCGGACTGGGCTGCACCTTCACCATCTGGATCGACCGGAATGCTAACAGGGATTATCGGCCGAGCAGCGGATCGGCGACACCGGCCTGTGCAAAGCCGAGCGCCCGCAGGCGGCAACTGTCGCAGCGGCCGCACGGCCGCCCGCCCGGATCGGGGTCGTAGCAGCTGTGCGTGAGGCCGTAATCGAGACCGAGGGCCACGCCCTTCTGGATGATCTCGGCTTTCGTCATTCGCAGCAGCGGCGCGTGCACGTGAAAAGCGCCGCCGCTCACGCCTCTGGCGGTCGCGAGCGCGGCCAGCCGCTCGAAGGCGCCAAGGAACTCCGGGCGACAGTCGGGGTATCCAGAGTAATCGAGCGCGTTGACGCCGATGAAGATGTCCTCGGCGCCGAGCGTCTCGGCCCAGGCGAGCGCGAGCGCAAGGAAGACCGTATTGCGCGCCGGGACGTAGGTCGAGGGGATCTCCGTGCGGTCGAGCGGCCGATCCTTCGGTACCGGCGCGTCCGAGGTGAGCGAGGAGCCGCCGAACGCGGACAGGTCGACGTCGACCTCGAGATGCCGCGCCACGCCGAGCGACACGGCGACGGCGCGGGCGGCTTCGAGCTCGCGGACGTGGCGCTGGCCGTAGCGGACCGTGAGCGCGAACAGCCGGTAGCCCTCGGCGCGCGCGATGGCGGCGGCGGTATACGAATCGAGACCGCCGCTCAGCAGTACAACCGCGTCAGCCATTTGTGATTCGCGATTGGCGATTTCTGATTGCAATCACAAATCACAAACCGCCAATCGCCAATAGTTATACTCCGCGTGCGTCGGTGCCCCAGATGTACTTGTGGAGCTGCAGCTGGACGCGCGCCGGCAGCCGATCGGCCAGCACCCAGCCGGACAACTCGCGGGGATCGAGCACGCCGTGCACGGGCGAGAGATGCACCGCGGTGGCGCGCTCGGTCAGGCGGAACCGGGCGATCACGTCACGCGCGAACTCGTAGTCGGCGCGGTCCTTCACCACGAACTTCACCTCGTCGTGCGGCCGCAGCCGCTCCAGGTTGCTCCAGTCGTTGCGGTGCGCCTCGCCGCTCCCGGGGCATTTCACGTCGAGAATGGTAACCACCGGCTCTGGAACGCGTGCCGTGCTGCGGTGCCCGCCGGTCTCGAGCAGCACGGTCTTCCCGCGGTCGACGAGCGACTGCATCAGCGGATAGACATCCTCCTGCAGCAGCGGCTCGCCGCCCGTGACCTCGACGAGCGGGCAGTCGGCGCGCTCGACCTCGGCGAGCACCTCGTCCAGGGACTGCTTGCGCCCCTCGTAGAACGCGTACGGCGTGTCGCACCACGAGCACCGCAGGTCGCACGCGGTCAGGCGCACGAAGACGCACGGCCGGCCGGCATAGGTCGACTCCCCCTGGATCGAGTAGAAGATCTCGTTAATGGTCAGCAATCGCTTTATTATCGGTCCCCGGCTCTATGAACGTACACGTCGGCACGTCAGGCTGGAGCTATCCGTCGGGCAAGGGCAGGTGGAACAGCCTGTTCTATCCGGCAACCCGCTCGAAGCGGCACGGGACGGCCGGCTTCGACGAACTGCGGTTCTACGCGGAGCACTTCGATACGGTCGAGGTGAACACCACGTTCTACGGCCAGCCGCGCGCGGAGGTGACCGCCGGCTGGGTAGCGCGGACGCCGGCGCGCTTCACGTTCGCGCTGAAGCTGTATCAGAAGTTCACCCATCCGAAGATGTTCCGGGAGGCGGCGCTCAAGGCGGCGCCCGGATCGGAGGGCGCGCTGCTCGACCTGCTGGCCGAGGTCACCCGCTCCGACATCGACGACTTCCGCAGCGGCATCGAACCGATCGCGCGCGCCGGCAAGCTGGGCGCGCTGCTGGCGCAGTTCCCTCCGAGCTTCAAGAGCACGCCGGCGACCCGCGACTACCTCGCGCAGCTGCTGCGGCTGTTCGGCGACTATCCGGTCGCCGTCGAGCTGCGCCACCGCAGCTGGAGCGACGCCTTCGGCGACACGCTCCAGCTGCTCAACGGCTTCCAGGCGGCCTGGGTGCAGATCGACGAGCCGAAATTCCGCTTCTCCATCCGTCAGAACGCATTGCCCAACGTCACCGGCTTCTACTACATGCGCCTCCACGGGCGGAATGCGGCCGAGTGGTGGCGGCACGAGCGCGCGGAGGACCGCTACAACTACCTGTATTCCGCGGAGGAGCTGAAGGAGTTCTCCGAGACGGCGGCGGCGGCGAAGGCGCTCGTCAAGAACGTCTACCTCTATACGAACAACCACTTCGCCGCCAAGTCGGTGGTGAACGCCGTGATGCTGAAGGCGCAGCTCGGCGAACCGATCGAGGGGGAGTACCCGCCGGAGCTGGTCGAGCGCTATCCCGAGATCCGCGATCTCGTCAAATCACAAGTCACAAGTCAGAAGTCACAAGTCACAAAACTCGATTTCTGACTTGTGACTTGTGACTTCTGACTTGTGACTTGATCAGGGCTTCACGGTGACGCGCCGGATGATGTCGCCGACGGCAATCTTCTGGACGACGTCCATGCCCGTAATCACTTGGCCGAAGACGGCGTACTTGCCGTCGAGCGCCGTCGCCGAGTTCCGGAGCAGGATGTACATCTGCGAATCGGCCTTCGCCGGATCGCCGGCGTGGGCCATAGCGACCGAGCCCAGCCGATGCGTCCGCTTCGTCTCGGCGGCGCCGATCACCTGGCCGCTCCCGCCCGTGCCCCACAGCGGGCGTTTGGTCATGTCGCGCGTCAGCGGATCGCCAAACTGGACCACGAATCCGGGCTCCACGCGATGGACCCGGAGGCCGTTGTAGAAATTGCGCTTGGCGAGCGCCGTGATGTGAGTGACCGTTTTCGGCGCGTCGGCCGGATACATCTCGATCTCGATCATCCCTTTGACGGTGTCGACGACCAGAACCGGGCCCGCCGCGGCGGGTTTCGGCGCCGGCGTCTCCTGCGCAGCGACACCCGCTGTCGACGGCGCCAGTAACAGTGCCACGGCCAATGCCCAGCGTGCGCGTCTCATGTGCTGTTCCTCCGATGAACCCCAATTCTTGGACATTCGCGCCGGATCACGCAATCTCCGCAGCGCGGGTAGACGGGACGGCAGACGTTCTGCCCCCAGGTGACGAGGTACAGATTGAGGTAAGGCCACCAGCGGCGGTCGGCGGCGCGGTACAGCGCCTCCTCCGTCTCGTCCGGCGTCCGGGTCGCCACCCATCCGAGGCGGTTTGAGATCCGGTGCACGTGCGTGTCGACGCAGATGTTGTCGCGGCTGCGGAAGCCGAGAATCAGCACGAGGTTCGCGGTCTTCCGGCCCACTCCCGGCAGCATCACCAGCTCCTCCATGGTCGACGGCACGCGGCCACCGAAGCGGCTGACGAGCGTCTCGCAGCACGCCTTCACGTGCCGCGCCTTGTTCCGATAGAAGCTCACCGGGTAGATCAGCCGCTCGAGCTCCCTGACGGGCAGCCTGGCCATCGACCGCGGCGTGCGAGCGACCCGGAACAGCCGCGTCGATGCCGCGTGCGTCGTCGCATCCTGCGTGCGCGCCGAGAGCAGCGTCGCAATGAGAATCTGAAAGGGGTCCTCCGCCTGCTCTTCGGAGATCTTCTCCACCGCGGGCAGCTCGAGGCCGGTGATGGCGCGCGCCAGGCTGCGCATGACGCGCTCGACGATGCGGGGGTGTGGGGTGCGGGGCAACGAAGTATCAGCGTACCCGGTCCGGGCGTACACTTGCCACCTCACCGGCGTCAATGGAGGTCGGTCGATGGCCAAGATATCGCGAGCCGAGTTTCTCGGGCTGAGCAGTGTGCTTGCAGGCGCCGCCTTGGGCTGCCGCCCTTCGCCGGACGGCAACGCGGCGTCCACGTCCAGCCAGCGTGCCACGGAGGCGGACCTCGTGGTCGTGAACGCCCGCGTCTACACCATCGATGACGCGCAGCCAAGGGCCGAGGCATTCGCGATCAAGGACGGCCGGTTCATGGCCGTCGGCAGCACCGGCGACATCCGGAATCTCGCCAGCGCGCGCACGCAGGTCGTCGACGCCGCGCAGATGACGGTGACGCCCGGCTTCATCGATACGCACTGTCATCCGAGCGGCGTCAACGAGCTGTACGAGGTGAACGCCAACGTCCGGACCGTGAAGGAGCTGCAGGAGGCCCTGCGGAAGAAGGCGGCGTCCACGCCGCCGGGCTACTGGGTGAGCGCGTACATGTTCGACGACACCAAGCTCGACGTGACGCTGCATCGGACGCATCTCGACGAGGCCGTGCCCGATCACCCGGTGGCCGTCAATCATCGCGGCGGCCATACGAGCTGGTACAACACCCGCGCCCTTCAGCTCGCCGGCATCACGCGGCAGGCGCGCGATCCGGACCACGGCCGGTTCTTCCGGGACGAGAGCGGCGAGCTGACCGGGCGTGTCGCCGAGCTGGCGCGCGGGGTGTTCGACAAGGTCGGCCGGCGCGAGGAGTTCACGCCCGAGCAGGCGCGCGAGCGGGCCAAGAACGGCATGGCGCACATCTCGGCGCTCCTGACCGCGGCGGGACTCACCACCGTTCACGATGCGGGCGCCGGGCGCGCGCGCGTGCTCGCCTACGAGGACGCGCACCGGGACGGCCTCCTACGGCACCGCGCGTACATGATGATTCGCGGCGACGACATCATCAGCGCGCTCAAGGCGGCGGGCGTCTACACCGGGTTCGGCAACCAGTGGATCCGGATCGGCGGTCTCAAGTATGCGGCCGACGGCTCGGCGTCGGAGCGGACGATGCGCATGAGCACGCCGTACGTCGGCACGAGCGATTACGGCATCCTGACGATGACCCAGCGGGAGATCGACGAGGCGGTCGAGGACGGGCACCGCCACAATTTTCAGATCGGGATCCACGCCAACGGCGACATCGCCATCGACATGGTCCTCAAGGCCTACGAACGCGTCCTGCAGCGATGGCCGGACCCCAACCGGCGCCACCGGATCGAGCACTGCACACTGATCAATCCCGACCTGTTGAAACGGATCAGCGCCTGCGGCTGCATCCCGACTCCGTTCTGGACCTACGTGTACTACCACGGCGAAAAGTGGGAGCAGTACGGCGACGAGAAGCTGCGCTGGATGTTCGCGCACCGATCGTTGCTCGACCACGGCATCCGCGTGCCCGGCGCGTCCGATTACGGGCCCGGCCCGTTCGAGCCGCTGATGGCGATTCAGAGCATGGTGACGCGGCGGGACTACCGCGGGCGGGAGTGGGGGCCGAACCAGAAGGTCACGGTGGACGAGGCGCTGCGCATCGCCACGATCCACGGCGCGTACGCCTCGTCCGAAGAGGCGATCAAGGGCTCGATCACCCCAGGCAAGCTGGCCGACTTCGTGATGCTCGAGCGGGACCCGCATGACGTCGACCCGAACGAGATCAAGGACATCCAGGTTGTGCGGACGGTGGTCGGCGGCAACACGATGCACCCGAAGGCGGCGAACGTCGCCTGACGAGGACACGAAGGGCTCAAGGATGCAGACGACCCGCTCGCTGGACATCTGGGCCCAGTGGATTCTTCACCGCCGGCACGGCAGCGATCCGCAGCGGCTTCAGGCAATGCTGGCGCATCTGTACCCGATCCGCGACCGGGTGTTGAGCCAGGCGAGATGCGACGATGCGAGCGTCCTGCTCGACATTGGCTGCGGCGACGGGCTGATCGCGTTCGGTGCGCTCGAAAAGAGCGCGTCGTGCCGGGTGATCTTCAGCGACATCTCGCAGGACCTGCTCGACCACGCGGCCAGGCTCGCCGTGCAGATGCGGCTGGACGGCCGCTGCACGTTCGTTCGCGCTTCTGCCGACGATCTTCATGAGATCGCCGACGCATCCGTTGATGCCGTCACGACGAGATCTGTCCTGATTTATGTGCTGGCCAAACAGCGCGCATTCGAAGAGTTTCACCGCGTGCTGAGGCCCAAAGGACGCCTGTCGATTTTCGAGCCGATCAACCGGTTCGGCGAGCCGCAGCCCGACCACATGTTCTGGGGCTTCGACGTGACGCCGGTGGCGCCGATTGCCGCCAAGCTGAAGGACTTCTACCGGCGCCTGCTGCCGCTCGACTCGAATCCGATGATGAACTTCGACGAGCGGGATCTGATTGCCTGGGCCGAGGCTGCGGGGTTCAGGGACGTGCATCTCGAACTGCAGGTCACCATCACGCCGCTGAGCAGCCAGCCGGACATGCCCGCGAGCTGGACGACCTATCTGCGGTCCGCGGCCAACCCGAAATGTCCGACGTTCGAAGAAGCGATGGCGCAGGTCCTCACGCCGGCGGAACGGGCGACGTTCGAGGCCCACCTGCGTCCGCGGGTGGAGGCGAAGGAGGGCACGTTCCGATCGGCCGTTGCGTACCTCTGGGCCACAAAATGAGGCGACGCAACTGGTTCACGTATACATCGCCCACCGGCCGCCGGAGGCGACCCTCGGCCCGGCGGCGGGCATCTCGCGCGGCGTCGCCTTCGAGCCATGCCGACACGCGGCAGGCGTGAAAACGCGAGGCGGCGCGGGGGATCCGCGAGGTTGAGCGCCACCGCGAATTGTAGCTGGTTGCCAGCCACACATCGTCATTGGGCGCCGCGACCATGTGGCGGACGATGCCGCCGCCCGACGGAATCGGCCAGCGCTGCATGCTGCCGTCGGCTGGATTGAAGCGCACCACGGTATTCGGCTGAACCCCGGACTCGCTGTACCAGATCACGCCGTCACTCGTGCTCGTCATGCCGTAGGGCCACGATGATGCCCCGCCCGGCGACAGGAACTCGGTGACCACCCCCGTGCGCGGGTCGAGCCGGCCCAGATAGCCGCGCGCGTAATCGGTGTACCAGATGACATCGTCCGGCGTGACGGTGATGCGGCGCGGCCGCGCGCTCGCCGGTAGCGTGTACTCCGTGATCTCGAGAGTCGCTGGGATACGACCTCATCGGTGCCTCCTTCAGGTCACCGGCGTCAGCGGCGGGTCGCCGCCCAACACGGCGATCACGTTGCGGACGGCGAGGTCCGCCATGGCCGTTCGCGTTTCAGTGGTCGCGCTGCCGAGATGTGGCGCGAGCACGACATTCTCCAGCGTAAGGAGATCCGCGTGCACCTGCGGCTCGTGTTCGTACACATCGAGCGCCGCCCCCGCAATTAGCTGATTCTTCAGCGCCCACGCGAGCGCCGCCTCGTCGACCACCGGCCCGCGGGTGGTGTTGATCAGATACGCGGTCCGCTTCATCCGCGCCAGCTCGGGCTGGCCGATCAGATGCCGGGTCTCCCCGGTCAGCGGCACGTGCAGCGAGACGACGTCCGAGGTCGCGAGCAGGCGATCGAGCGGCATGCCGGCGTCGGACCGCGACGTGTGGGCGATCGTCATGCCGAACGCCTGCGCGCGCGCGGCCACGGCGCGGCCGATCCGTCCGAGGCCGACGATGCCGAGCTGCTTGCCGTGCAGCTGCATCCCGAGGAGCTGGTCGAACGCCCATCCCTTCCAGTCGCCGCGGCGGAGCATGCGCTCGCCTTCGCCGAGGCGGCGCGTCACGGCCAGCATGAGGGCCAGCGTGAAGTCCGCCGTGGCGTCGGTCAGCACGTCGGGCGTGTTGGTGACGATGATGCCGCGCTCGCGCGCCGCCGCGACGTCGATGTTGTTGTAGCCGACGGCAACGTTCGCGATGATCTGCAGCGCGTCGCCCGCCTCGATCACCGTCCGGTCCACCGTGTCGGTCACCATCGAGACGAGCGCCTGCTTGCCGGCCACGCGGGTCAGGAACTCACGGCGCGCCGCCAAGCCGTCGCCCTCGCACTGCTCTACGGCGCACGAGGCCTCGAGGCGCGCCATCACGGAGGCGGGGAGCTTACGCGTCAGCAGGACAGGTGGTTTCATTCGTAAGTGCAAAGTTCAAAGTGCAAGGTGGAAAGTAAGTTCAAAGTAGGCGCGGTCGAACTTTCCACTTACTTTGCACTTTGCACTTTGCACTTTCTACTTGCGTCAGTGCCCATATGACTGGCAGTAGCCACAGTGGTAGCACATGATGGCAGGCTCGATGAGGCAGGGGCCGTCCGCGTCGGAGCCGGCGGGAAGCAGCGTGAACCGGCCGTGGCTCGGGTGCAGGCGGACCGGGACGGTGCGCGGCTGCGCGGCCTCCGGCTGGACGGTTGCAGCGCCGGCGTACTGCGCGATTGCCGCGCGCACGAGCGCACGCAGTTCGTCGTCAGTCATGCAGTCACGTTCACGGTATCGATGATGCCGACGACTGCCGCGTCGACCGGCGCGAGCTTTCGGCCGAGCGCCTCGCCCGCGGCGCGCCCCTCCATGACGACGAGCACCTTTTCGTGCACGCCGGCCCCGAGCGTGTCCACGGCCAGGATCGCCGTGCCGCGCGGCTTGTCGTCGAGCGTCAGCGGCTGCACGAGCAGCAGCTTCGCGCCCTCGAACGTGCGGTGCTTCTGCGTAGCGACGACGGTGCCGACGACGCGCGCGATCTGCATCTCACTCCCGTCCGGCTAACGCCGGACACTACGTACGCGGCGACTCCACATCCCAGTGATCGACGATGCCGACGACGCCGGCATCGGTGGGAACCTCCGTCGGGTACCAGGGAAAGCTCGCTTCCTTGCCGCGGACGAAGAACACGATCTCACCGACCCCCGCGCCGGACGCATCCGCCGCAACCAGCGTGCGGCCCACGGCCGTGCCGTCGGAGGCAATCGGCTGCAGCACGAGCAGCTTGAGCCCGATCAGGTTCTCGTCTTTCCGCGTCGTGACGACGTCGCCAATGACGCGCGCCAGCTGCATGCCGATCAGTCCCCCGACGCGACGTCGACGGCGTCGATGATGCCGACGACGGCGGCATCGACGGGACAGTCTTTCATGCCGGCGGCCATGCGGGCGGAGCTGCCGCTGACGATGAGCACCGTCTCGCCGACACCGGCGTCGACGGTGTCGACGGCCACGAGGTAGTTGCCGTCGCTCTTGCCGTGGGGGTCCACCGGACGCGCCACCAGCAGCTTGTTGCTGACGAGACGCGGGTCCTTGCGCGTAGCGACAACCGTCCCGACGATGCGGGCCAGAATCATCGGGACTTCGTACCCGCTACGGTTTGGCTGCGCCGGCAGTCGCCTTGCCGATGGGCAGCGTGTCCTCGAGGTTTGCGTGCGGCCGCGGGATGACGTGGACCGACACCAGCTCGCCGACGCGCCGCGCCGCCGCGGCGCCGGCGTCGGTCGCAGCCTTGACGGCGGCGACGTCGCCCCGGACGATCGCCGTCACGTAGCCGGCGCCGATCTTCTCCCAGCCGACCAGCGTGACCTTTGCGGCTTTGACCATCGCGTCGGCCGCCTCGATCATGGCGACCAGACCCTTGGTCTCGACCATTCCCAGCGCCTCTCCCATTTCGTCTCCCCGTCAACTCCCGACCCCCAACGCCACAACTCCCAACGCAGTTGGGAACCGGGAGTTGGTGTCTTGGGAGTTCAATCTTTCAGTGTTCTGACCGCATCGGCGATCAGCGCCGTCAGTTCGTCGTATGTTAGCCGAATTTCCCCGTCGCGGCGCGCCCGATCCAGCGCGGGGACATCGGCCACCAGCCGTCCATCCTGCGACGCCGGCGCCTCGAGCACCTGGCAGACAACTTGGTCCGTGCCTGCGTCGGCGGGATCGGCGCAGAGCGGCGCCGGGGCCGGAATGCCGTACACGCCGCGCAGCCCCTGGAGCCGCTCGACCTCCTCACGCGAAATCAGGTGCTCGCGCCCGAGCAGCCGCGCCACGAGACTGATTTTCGCGAAGTGCTCGATCGTCTCCATCTTGTAGTACGCGCCGAGCACGTCCCTGCCGCACGTGACGGCGCCGTGGTTGGCGAGCAGCATGGCGTCGTGCGCCTTGATGAACTTGCGGACCGCTTCGGGAAGCTCGCTCGTCGACGGCGTGCCGTAGGCGGCAATCGGGATGCTCCCGAGCGTGGTGATCACTTCAGCCAGCACGGCCCGGGTCAGCGGAATGCCCGCAACGGCAAACCCGGTCGCAATCGGCGGATGCGCGTGCACCACCGCGTTCACGTCGGGCCGATTGCGGTAAATCTCGAGATGCATCGGCAGCTCGGTCGACGGATCGCGCTCGCCCGCGAGCTTGTTCCCGTCGTAGTCGACAATCACCATCATGTCGGGCGTCATGAACCCCTTCGACACGCCCTTTGGCGTGGTGATCAGCCGCCGGTCGTCGAGGCGCGCGCTGATGTTGCCGTCGTTCGAAGCGATGTACGCGCGCGTGTGGAGCCGCCGGCCCGCCTCGACAATGTCCGCGCGAATCTGCTCCTCGACTCTGGTCATGGTGAAGTTCACAGTAGGCAGTCGGCAGTCGGCAGTAGGCAGTAGGCAGAACTCCTTGCTCTCGCGGCCTACTGCCGACTGCCGACTGCCGACTGCCGACTGTCAAATTTCTTCCTACATTCCTCAGAGCAGAAGTAGTGCGTGCTGCCGCCGGAGGTCAGCGAGAGCGCCGCCCGCGGGGGCACGTACGTCCCGCAGACCGGGTCGCGCACGAGCTTCACCGGCGCACGCCGCGGACCGCCGGGAGCTGCGTCCCCGCGCGCGCCGGCCATCACTGCATCCACCAGCCGCCAGAACAGGCGTGCGACGACGATGAGCAGAATCGTGAGGAGGATGAGCCTGGTCATCGCACCGCATCCGTCTCAGCTGCCCGGCGTGGTGCCGGGCCGCGGGTGCCCGGCGGCGGCAATCCCTTCGAGCGCGCGGCGCGCCGCCTGTCCTTCCGGGCTGTCCGGCGCGAGCGCCACCACCTGCTTCCAGGCGGCCTCCGCGCCAGCGAGATCCTGCTTCCCGAACGCCAGCACGACCCCCTTGTTCAGCATCGTCTTCGTGTGGCGGGGATCGATCTTCAGCGACTCCTCGAACTGCTGCAGCGCACGGTCGGTCTGGCCGGCGTAGTAGTAGCTGATGCCGAGGTCCGTGCTCGCGTCGGGGTTCTTCGGGTCGAGCCGGAGACCTTCCTCGTACCACTTGATGGCGTCCTCGTACCGCTCGGCGTCGAAGTACGTGTTGCCGAGCTGCACGGCCGCCCCCCCGTTCTTCGGATCGTTCTTGATGACCGTCATCAGCGCCTGCACGCGCGCCTCGTCGAGCGGCGGCGCCTGCCGCGTCGTCCCCTGCCCGGCGGGCGCGGTCTGGGCGGCCGCCGGGGCAGCCGGACGGCCGGCCTGCTGCGCGCCGATCACCCATCCCAGGATGACGCCAAAGCACATGCCGGCGACGGCGAAGACGATCGATTCGGCCTTCATCGGGCTTGAGGCTTCAGGCTTTGGGCTTCAGGCTTCCCAACGCCCAACGCCCAACGCCGATCTTAGTTTACCGAGAGCGTCCGCTGAAACCATTCGACCAGGGCGCGCACGAGCTCGGCGTCGCGGGCCAGCAGGAGGGTTCCATGGGCCGGCACGCTCGACCACCGCACCTCGCGCGCGCCCGAGGGGTCCTGCGCCAGCGTGCGGATCGACCGTGTCGCATACGGGTCGTGCACGCTTGCCATCAGCAGCGCCGGCCGCGCGGCGTACTGGGCGAACGGCAGCTCGATGCGCACGCCGCGATAGTCGAGCGACGGCGATACCAGCGCGATCGACCGGATCGCCGGATCCGCCGCGGCGGCCAGGACGGCCAGATTGGCGCCGAGCGACGCGCCCGCCACCCCGATCGCGCCCGGCTGCACGTCGGCGGGGCGGACGGCGAGATACGCGACCGCCGCACCAATCGGCTCGTGCCAGCGCAGGAGCTCGGCCGGATCGGCGGGGAGCGCCATCTCGGGCAGGTCGATCGCGAGCGCATTGATGTTCGCGTCGGCCAGCTGCTGCGCCACCGCCTGCCAATCCTCCTTCGGGCGCCCGAGCATCGGCACCAGGACGACGGCCGGGGCCGGACGGTCGCGGGCGTCGAACATCAGGCCGCTCGTTGAACGGCCATCCGCGGCAGGAATCGCAACCGGCCGGCCGGCCGCCTCGAGCCGCGGCGCCGGCGCGACGAGCGCCGCGATGACAACTCCCAAGCTCCAACGCCCAACGCCCAACGACAGGCGAGGACTATGATGCTGCCAGCACATCCAGATACTCGCGGACGCTCCGCGCCAGGCCGACGAACAGCGCGTGGCTGATGAGCGCGTGTCCGATGGACACCTCGTCGAGGTGCGGCAGGCGCCGGAACGTCATCAGGTTGTCGAGGTTCAGATCGTGCCCGGCGTTGAGGCCAAGGCCGAGCGAGTGCGCCAGCTCGGCCGCGCGCACGTAGACGGCAAACGAGCGCTCGCCCTCGTCCCGGCTGCGCTCGAACGCGCGCGCGTACGGTTCCGAATAGAGCTCCACCCGGTCGGCGCCGAGGTCCGCCGCCCACCGAATCGGCGCGTCCGCGGGATCGACAAAGAGGCTGATGCGAATGCCGGCGTCGCGCAGATCGGTCAGGGCGCGCGCCAGCGCGGCGCGCGGCGTGTCGGGCGACCAGCCCGCCTGGCTGGTAATCTCGCCGGGCCTGACCGGCACGAGCGTACACTGGTCGGGCCTGACGCGCTGCACGAGCTCCAGCAGATCGGGCCGCGGATCGCCTTCGATGTTGTACTCGACGCGGCCGCGGAGCGGCGCCAGAAGCGCCGCAATCTCAACGACGTCAGCGGTCGTGATGTGGCGCGCGTCGGCGCGCGGATGGACCGTAATGCCCGGCGCGCCGGCGTCGATGCACACCTTCACGGCGTCGAGCACCGACGGAATGCTGCCGCCGCGCGAGTTGCGGACGGTGGCCACCTTGTTGACGTTGACGGAGAGTCTGACCAACTGAACTCCCAACCCCCGAACACCAACTCCCAAGCATTGGGCGTTGGAAATTGGCGTCTAGGGAGTTTACATCCCGCCAGCGAGGTGCTGTTTCACGGCGTCGGCGATCTCCTCCGCCCACCGGCGAATCTCGCCCTCGTCTCGTCCTTCGAGCATGATGCGCAGCAGCGGCTCGGTCCCTGAGTAACGCACGAGCAGCCGGCCGTGCCCTGCCAGGCGCCGCTCGACGTCTTCCATCGCCGCCGCAACGGGCGGAATCGTCTTCAGATCGACCTTGCGATCCACCCGGATGTTGAGCAGCACCTGCGGATATTTCTGCAGCTCACCAGCGAGCTCGCTCAGCTCCCGCCCGGTCACCGCCATCGTCCGGAGCACGTGGAGCGAGGTCGCCAGGCCGTCGCCGGTGAACAGATAGTCGGAAAAGATCACATGGCCTGACTGCTCGCCGCCAAGCGACAGGCCGCGTTTGAGGAGCTCTTCCATCACGTACTTGTCGCCCACGGGGCAGCGGACGATTTCGATGCCGGCCTCGCGGAGCCCAATCTCCAGGCCGATGTTGCTCATCACGGTGGCGACGACCGCATTCCCCCTCAGCCGCCCTTCGGCCTTCATCTGCTTGGCGCACATCAGCATCACCGCGTCGCCGTCGACGATGCGCCCCCGATCGTCGACGAAGATGGCGCGGTCGCCGTCTCCGTCGTAGGCGATGCCAAGACGGCAGTCGCCCTCCGTCACCGTTCTCGCGAGCAGGTCGGGTGCCGTGGATCCGCATCCGAGATTGATGTTGCGGCCATCCGGCTCGCAGCCGACCCGTCGCACGTCAAAGCCCAGCCGTTCGAACAGCTGCGGCGCCACCGTCGTAGTCGCGCCGTTCGCACAGTCGATGGCGATGGGGACCCGCGCGTGGCGATCGCCGGGCTGCAGGATGCGGAGCAGATGTTCGAGATAATGGGAACGATAATCGACCTGTTCGACCCCGGTCCGGCTGAGGCCGGACGCCAGGTCCGTGCTGTCGTGGGGTCTGGCTTCAGCCGGAGCCCACGACTGAGCGGCCATGACCGTCTCGACCTGACCCTCGAGCGTCTCGGTGAACTTCTCCCCCTTGCCGGAGAACACCTTGATGCCGTTGTCTTCGAACGGGTTATGGGAGGCGGAAATCACGAGGCCGGCCGTGTAGCCCATTCGCGGCGTGAGGTAGGCGATGGCCGGCGTCGGAATGACGCCGGCGCTCACGAGGGCACCGCCCTGGCTGCGGATGCCGGCGGCCAGCTCGCGCTCGATCCACGATCCCGACTCGCGGGTGTCGCGCCCGGCGAGGAACCGGACCCCGCGTGTGCCGTCGCCGAGCGCGCGCGCGAGCGCCGCGCCAAGGCGGCGGATGGTGGGCGCATCGAGCGGGTCCTTACCCGCGCGGCCGCGGACGCCGTCGGTGCCGAACAGCCGCCCCATAGCGCTACCGCACGCGGACCTGTACCGTTGAAGGATCGACGCGGACGACACCGACGCGCGAGGGCGGCGTTACCCGGACCGGGAGCTGAAAGAGCCCCGGCCGCAGACCCTCGATATCGACCGACGCCTCGAAATCGGCTGCGCCGAATCCGCGCGCCTCCCGCGGCCCGCGGACGTACACAGTGACCTCCGGGGGGGTAATCTGCGCCGAGCCGCCGGTGGCGGCGCGCACGGGGATTGCCGCGACCGCCCATTCAATCGGCTGGGGCACCACGGCCACGCTGACCTGGGCGCTGCCGGGCGAAAGGAGCCGGACCGACGGATCGGCGACGCCGACGTTCACCGTCTCGACGACCGTGTCCGTCGCGCCCGCCACCGGTACCGGCTCCGTGATCGCCTGCGTGAGACGGGCGACCGCGCTGGCCGGGCCGACGACCGTCACGGTCGGTGGACTCGCCGTCACCGTCCCGACGATATAGCCGTCGCCCGGGGCGCCGTCGATTTCGGGCACGACCGGCACCACCTTCGTGGCGGACCTCTCGAACATCACCGACACGTTCGACGGCGAGATCTGCACCACCTGAATCCCGAACGGCGCGCGCACGTCGTCGGCGGTGAGATGAAACAGCCGCTGCCCCGGGCGGGCCGTCCGAAGGTCGAGCACCGCCACCACCTCGCCGGCGGCCACGCGGCTGAGCGCGCCCGACGATCCGCGGACGCGCACGTCGACGAGGTCGGGCGGCGCGCCGACCAGCTCCAGCTCCGCCGGCAGATTCGTGAACTCGAGCGGAATCCGCATCGTCCGCTCCACGATCTGCTCGCCCGAGACGAGCAGCCAGATGAGCGCCGCCAGCGCGATCGACAGCAGCTTGAGGCCGAGGTGCCGAAAGCCCGGAATGGCCATTCAGGCGAGGGAGCTCCGCGGTTCGGCGCGAGACAGCCGCATCCGGCGGCGGCTGCCGACGAGCGACTGGAGCTCGGTGCGGAGCGCATCAGGGGAGATGCCGCGCTCCAGCTTGCCGTCGCGAGCGAGGGAGATGCTCCCGGTCTCCTCCGACACGACGACTGCCACCGCATCATTCTCTTCCGTGAGGCCGATCGCCGCGCGGTGGCGCGTGCCGAGTCCCCGGCTGACCTTTGGGTCGACCGAGAGCGGCAGAAAGCAGGCAGCGGCCGCGACGCGGTCGCCCTGGATGATCACCGCACCGTCGTGCAGCGGCGACTCGGGTTGGAAGATGCTCGCCATCAGATCGTAGGTGACCAGTGCGTCAAGCGGAATGCCTCCTTCGATGTAGTTGCGCAACCCGATCTGACGCTCGATCACGATGATCGCGCCGGTCTTGCGCGCGGCCAGATTCTGCACGGTCACGACGATTTCCTCGAGCGTCTCATCGGTGCTCGGCGCGCGTTCGAAGTAGCGGAAGAACGGGGCGCGGCCGAAGTGCGCCAGCGCGCGCCGGATGTCGGCCTGGAAGAGCACGATGATTGCGAATACGACGTAGCCGGCGAGATTCCGGATCACCCAGTTCACCGTCTCGAGCTCGAGCCACTGCGACAGGAAAAAGAGGGCCAGGATGAAGCCGCCGCTGAGCGCCATCTGCACGGCGCGCGTGCCGCGAATCAGGAGCAGCAGCTCGTAGACGAGAATCGCGACGAGGGCGATGTCAAGGACGTCCCACCACGCGATGGCCGGACGCTGCAACACCTCGGTCAGCCAGGACATGGAGATATCACCAAGTTCAAAGTTCAAAGTGGAAAGTGCAAAGTAAGTTCTTACTTTTTACTTTGCACTTTGCACTCTACACTTTGCAGTTGACCCCCGTTCACGCATGATATCGCCGAATCTCGTCGGCCACGCGAACAACCTGCAGCATTTCGCGCACGGCGTGGACGCGAACGATGTGCGCGCCGGCGAGCACCGCGGCGGCCACGGCGGCCGCCGTCGCCCAGTCGCGCTCGGCGGCCGGGACCGGGCCGCCCAGCGGGCGCGCCAGGAACGACTTGCGCGAGGGCCCGACGAGGAGCGGACGCCCCAGCTCGGCGAACGCGTCGAGGCGCGCCAGCACCTCGTAGCTGTGCGGCGCCTCCTTGGCGAACCCGAGCCCGGGGTCGACGATGATCCGATCGGCGACGACCCCGGCGGCGGTGGCAAACGCGACGGCCTCCCGCAGCTCGTCGAGCACCTCGCCGATCACGTCGTGATACGACGCCTGCTGGTACATGTCGCGCGAGCGCCCGCGCGTATGCATCAGCACGATCGCCGCGCGCCGGGCCGCGACTACGCCCGCCAGGGACGCATCGTACCGCAGGCCGCTGATATCGTTGACGATCACGGCGCCGGCGGCCAGGGCGGCATCAGCTGTCGAGGCCTTGTACGTGTCCACCGAGATCGGCACGCGGACCTTTTCCACCAGGCCCTCGACCACCGGCAGGACCCGCCGTTGCTCCTGCGCCTGGTCCAACGGCTCTGCGCCCGGCCTCGTCGATTCACCGCCGACGTCGAGGAGATCCGCCCCCTCCTCCACCATGCGCGCCCCCGCGTCGATGGCACGGGCCGGATCGATCAGCCGGCCGCCGTCGGAGAAAGAGTCGGGGGTCACGTTGATGATCCCCATGACGAGCACCCGCTCGCCGAGGGTGAGCGTGCCGCCATTCGGAAGCGGGATGGTGAAGCGGCGGCGAGACGTCACCGCCACAGTGTAGGTCGAATTACTCCTGCGTGACCGGCCGCGGCTGCAGCGGCGGAACGATCGCCGGCCGTTCCTTCTCGCGCGCGGGCTTCGCTTCGCGTGAGGGAGCGGGCACCGCGCCGGCGGCCGCGACGGGCTCTTCGACCGGCAGGCCGGCGGCGATGCGGCGCACCTGCTCGGCATCGAGCGTCTCGTGCGCGAGCAGCGCGTCGGCGAGCTCGAGCAGCTTCTGCTTGTGCTCGACCAGGATCTGCTGCGCCCGCGCGTAGTTGTCCATGACGAACCGCTTGACTTCCTGGTCGATGCGGAGCGCCGTGTCCTCGCTGTAATCCTGGTGCTGCGCGATCTCGCGGCCCAGGAAGATCTGCTCTTCCTTCTTGCCGAAGGTGAGCGGGCCCATCGCGTCGCTCATGCCCCACTCGCAGACCATGCGCCGCGCCAGGTCGGTGACCCGCTCCAGGTCGTTGCCGGCGCCGGTCGTGACCGTACCGGTCGTGATCTCCTCGGCGATGCGCCCGCCCAGCAGAATCGCGATCTGATCCTGCAGGTAGTCGCGCGAGTAGTTGTGCTTCTCGTCGATCGGGAGCTGCTGCGTCAGGCCGAGCGCCATGCCCCGCGGAATGATCGTCACCTTGTGGATCGGATCCGCATTCGGCAGCATGACCGTCATCAGCGCGTGCCCGGCTTCGTGAATCGCCGTGACGCGCTTCTCCTGCTCGCTGATGATCATCGAGCGGCGCTCGGTGCCCATCAGCACCTTGTCCTTGGCGAACTCGAAGTCCATCATGCGGACGACCTTCTGGTTGTACCGCGCGGCGTTGAGCGCCGCCTCGTTCACCAGGTTCGCCAGATCCGCTCCCGAAAAGCCGGACGAGCCGCGCGCCAGCACCACCACGTCGACGTCGTCGGCGAGCGGAATCTTCTTCGTGTGGACGCCGAGGATGCCCTCGCGTCCCTTCACGTCGGGCCGGATCACGACGATGCGGCGGTCGAAGCGTCCGGGCCGGAGCAGCGCCGGGTCGAGCACGTCGGGACGGTTGGTGGCCGCCACGAGAATGACGCCCTCGTTCGACTCGAAGCCGTCCATCTCGACGAGCAGCTGGTTGAGCGTCTGCTCGCGCTCGTCGTGGCCGCCGCCGAGGCCGGCGCCCCGGTGCCGGCCGACCGCGTCGATCTCGTCGATGAAGACGATGCACGGCGCGTTCTTCTTGCCCTGCTCGAAGAGGTCGCGGACGCGCGACGCGCCCACGCCGACGAACATCTCGACGAAATCCGAGCCGCTGAT